>JACQCV010000021.1 GCA_016201465.1 Candidatus Vogelbacteria bacterium
CGACTGGGGCGGAGTCGGCTTTTTACTAGAGGGGTATGAACGGTGGAACGACAAACTTCCCAAGTTTGAGGCAAAAAATGATGAACTGTATGCTGTGTACAAAATTTATAGACGAGGGGAAAAGGTTTCTCAAGACGAGGAAGAGTTTAATCAGCTAACTCCGGCGGCATCTGATGAGCTTGCCGATTACTTTGGTGAATTCGGTTCGTTTATTGAGTTCAAAGATCGATTTAACGACTTTAAGGACGCTGCTCTGCAAAGATTTCAGAAGTTAGGGGGCGGAGAAGAGATTGAGTTTGAACTTTGGAGAAAGATGAAGGAGTGGAGTTTAGAGGACTTCAACAAGTTTTACGATCTAATAAATATTCATCACGACTACACTTTAGGCGAAAGCTTTTATGCCGCGCGTGGCGACATGCTTGTCCAAGATAAATTATCAAGTGGTGAGATTGTGCTTTTTACCGACGAACTGGCCAAGAACGAGCTCAATTTTTTGCAGACGGAGCTTGAGGCTGGCCGAATTACACAAGAGATTTTTGTTAGATTGCAGGCCGAAATTGAGAATGATGTTGGTGCCTCTGTCGTACTTTTGAAAAATCATAAACGATTTTTAGTAAAGAAGTCTAATGGTACAACCCTTTATGCAACGCGAGACTTGGCGGGAATTGAACACAAGGTTGAAACATTCCACCCTGCGCGTTTGGTATATGAGGTTGGGGGTGAACAAACAGAATACTTCCGTAATCTTTTTGAGGCTGCTCGAGTTTTGAATTTGGTTGAAAATGAGTCAGTTAATCTCACTCATGTGGCACACGGTTTGTATGTTGATTCAAAAACGGGGAAGAAGCTTTCGAGCCGTGAAGGTGCCGCAAGCGTTGAAAGGTTGATTAAGGAGTCAATCAAGTATTTTAGAGCAAAATATGATCAAAGAAGTACCGAAGAATTTCCACTATCTAACGAGGAGAAAGATCGTAACGCTAAACTCCTGGCAGTTGGTTCGATAGCTTTTAACGATATTAAACAAGATAAAAAGTTCCCAATTGCCTTTGACCAAGACATAGAGAAGAACATTAAATTGTTTGAAGAATCCGGCGGGGCCTATATAATGTATTCGCTTGCAAGGGCGCGAAGCATTATTAGAAAGTCCGATGTTAAGCCCGCCGATTCAATTGTTGTCACTGAGGATTATAAGGACCTATCTGAGGAGGAGGTGAGTATAACGAAGATGATTGCAGAGTATCCGCGAGTCATTTTGAAGTCCGCGTCGCTTGATGGCCCGTCCATTCTGGCTGGATATCTTTTAGACCTGGCCAATGCGTATAATAGTTACTATGAGAAGTATAAGGTTCTTGAGAAGGGTAAACTTCTGTATCCGCATAGGCTGCTTGTAACTAATGCCGTGGCAATCGTTTTAGATAATGGCCTCAAGCTTTGCCATGCCGAGGCACCAGAGATTATTTAAAATGTCAGAATTTGTTTTATATCGAAAATACAGACCAAAAAGCTTCAGCGAGGTGCTGGGTCAGGAACATATCGTTAAGACTCTTTCGGGCGCAATCAAGCACGATAAACTTTCACACGCGTATCTTTTTGCCGGGCCACGTGGTACGGGCAAGACGTCAATTGCTAGAATTTTTGCCAGAGAAATCGGCACATCACAAAACGATCTTTACGAACTCGATGCCGCTTCAAACAATGGTGTTGATGACATTCGAAGTCTTTGTGATGGCGCTCGTACTTTGCCATTCGAATCCAAGAAGAAAGTTTATATTGTCGATGAGGTCCACATGCTCTCGAAGGGTGCCTTTAACGCACTTTTAAAAACTCTTGAGGAGCCACCTGCACATGTGATTTTTATTCTTGCCACAACTGAACTCAACAAGGTGCCCGATACAATAATTTCAAGATGTCAGATATTTAATTTTAAAAAACCATCCCATTCTGTTTTGCGCGAAATGGTTGCAGCCGTCGCCAAGAAGGAGGGCTATACGATCGACGACGGCTCGGCGGACTTGGTGGCACTCTTGGGCGACGGATCCTTTCGCGATACACATGGTACACTTCAAAAGATTATTAGCGCGTTAGCAGGCAAAAAAATAAGTCTTAAGGACGTTGAGGATATCACCGGTGCGCCGAGAGTTGAAGTTTTGCAGGGCGTTGTAAGATCGATTCTTGACAAAAATTTGCCCGAGGCACTCAAGCTGTTGCGCCAGTCTTCTAAGGATAATATAGATAACAGAGTGTTTATAAAGATGCTTATCCATAGCATTCGTCTTATTCTCCTTTTGAAATTTGCTCCAGAGATCAAAGATGATATCTTGGGAGAGTTTTCACCAAACGAGGCCAAATTCTTGGCCGAACATGGCAACCACAAAAATGTTGTCGGTCTTCCTGGTGTCCTCCGCGAGCTTCTCACAGCCTATGAGGAAACTCGCTGGTCATACATTGGCGAGCTACCTCTCGAACTTGCGCTTATTAAAATCTTGGGGCAAAATTAAACTGCTATGTCATCCACAGAAAAATTTATTAGAGAAGGTGAAGAGATAGATGAAAAATATAAGTTTGTACCACCTCTGCTCGAAGAAGAGGGCAAAATTATTGGCTCACTAAAAACAGTAACGGATATATATTTATCTAGTTGGGGTTCTTTGGAATTGGAGGGGAATGAAGGGATTAAAGAAAAGATCAGGGAGAATATTTTGAGAGTGGAAAAATATAATAATGATAAGAAATATAAGAATTGGGCTGAGAAGTTTGGTATTTCCGTTCCTGAATTGAAAAAGCAGCTACAAGATAAGGTTGAGTTTATGGTGGATAAAGCAGACTTTTTTCGGGCAACTAGTATGGCGGTAATATCTGATGTCATGATTAATGATGGTCGCTGGAAGTCACAATTCGAAACCGGAACAAGTAATGGAAGCTTAGACCCAGGATATCGTTCTGAAGTAGAAAGTATAATGTTTGGAATTCCCAATGATAAGGTGTGGAATAAAAGAAGTCGTCCAATCTATGGATATTTCACAGATGGACGAAATGGGGAGATCAGCTACACGGGAGAGATCCCACCTCCGTCTAATCTTTCGAATTATGGGGTGATTAATGTCAAAATAAAGAGGGAGGTAGCAATGAAAAGGTCGACTATTACTTTTTCGGATAGTTTGTATAAAAGTGATTATATGACTCCGACGCCTGCATCTAGACCTCACTTTACAAGTTTTTACGGTCTTGGAAGTGAACCTCTTAGTGAAGTTAACTCATCCAAAAAAACAAATTGGGGATCGGGCTACACCGAAGTCCAATTCCATGGAGGGCTCACTATGGAGGACGTTGAGTCAATCCACATTTCAGAAAACAACGGCATGACACCAGAGGATATGCAGAAAGTTAGAGACCTATTTGACAAATACAAAGAGCTTCATCCGGAGTCTCAAATTAAATTAATTGAGTATTAATTTTATCTAAAAACTATGAATGACAACATCTATCCGATAGCAAAAATAGGCCTCTTCGAAGAGATTCTTTGTATTAACAAAAGCGACCTGCCATTCATAGGCAAGGAAAGAGCAATGGAGGTTAAAACAGTAAGATTAGATCTAAGCCACAAAACAATAGATGAACCGATAGAACTAGAGATACACCTTAAATTCAACCCGTGGGAAGAGATAACCACAGAAGAAGATAGGACTACGGTGTCGTCCAAAATTGAGTCTGCGTTTACTAAAGACGAGATCGAGAATAAGGTTGTTGGTGCTTTAACTAACGTGGCAATCAGATAACTTACCGAAATGTCCAGAGAATCATTTCCGCAACCAATTTCTAAGACCCCAGAGATAAAATCTGAATACGCTTCAGAAGTAACGCATAAATATTTTGAAACTGGTTGGGACGATCTAATTTTGGAAGGAAATGAAGGCATTAAGGAATGGTTCAAAAGGCTAATTTCTTTGTAAATGTAGTTGGAATAACAAAAATTATACAGAGGCGCAATTCCACGGTGGTCTGACGATGGAGGCCGTTGAGTCAATCCATATTTCAGAAAAGAATGCTATGACCAAGGTAGATATGAAAAAGGTTAGGAATTTATATAAAAGATATAAGAAGCTACATGCTGAGTCAGAAATTAAATTAGTAGAGTATTGATCTCGAGCGTTTTTTAAGGCAAAATAGCTAATACAACAATATATTGGGAGATCGTCTAAAGGTAGGACAGCGGCCTTTGAAGCCGTGAATCTTGGTTCGATTCCAAGTCTCCCAGCCAGCTTGAGATAAGTTTGTAGCCCAAGGAGCCTCTTCGTTACTTTTTATTTCCAAAATGATAAAATAGCTAGATGAGAAAAATAGTTGTTTTTATGATGGTCAGCATTGATGGGGTTATGCAGGCCCCCGGTGGCCCCGAGGAAGATAGCTCTGGTGGTTTCAAATATGGAGGGTGGACTGTCCCATATGCGGATGAGTCTTTTGGGAAAATATTAAGTGAAGAATTGAGTGTGCCATTTGACTTGCTCTTGGGCCGGAAGACGTATGAGATATTTGCCGCATATTGGCCCAAACAAACAGGTGTGGTGGCTGACCCGTTTAATAAAGCCACAAAATACGTAGTATCTGATGAAGTCATGGATGTGACATGGAAAGAATCAATTCTTATCCACGATGATGTCCTGGCTAAAATTAAAGCTTTGAAAGAAGGGGATGGTCCAGTGCTACACGTGTGGGGTAGCAGTGTCCTTTTGCAGACACTCCTCAAAAATGATCTGGTTGATGAACTTCGACTTAGAATCTATCCTATTACACTTGGCGCCGGAAAGCGTTTGTTTGGAGAGGGAACAATCCCCGCCGTTTTTGAATTAATAAACTCTCAAGCATTACCAAGTGGTGTCATTTTGGCCAACTATAAAAGATCTGGCGAAGTTAAAACAGGCTCGTTTGTTTGAGTATAAATGGTCAGTCATTATTAGTATTCTCATTACATATCAACAGCAGCGCTTGCCTGGGCTTTTATTTTTTGTAGAATATTGAATATGAAAAACAAAACCATAATTAGTGTTGTGTTAATTCTCGCATTTATTGGGGTGATCTATTTTATACGTTTAGAACGTAAACAGAATAGTCCGCAAGATCAGTCTGATAGTAGCGCTAGTACGACTCCCTCAAACACAGACGCAAGTACACAGTCCACGAGCACGAGTCCTGTCCCAACGGTTGCCGCACCATCCGCTGTTAAAATTCCGGCCAATGATTTAACTCCTAAAAATTTGAGTCACATAGTAACCATAAAAACAAATATGGGAGATATTAGTTTTGAAACGTTTGATGCTGATGCACCAAACACTGTTAAGAATTTCGTTACTCTTACCAATAAAGGTTTTTATGATGGATTAATTTTTCACAGAGTAATTCCTGGTTTTATGATTCAGGGAGGCGATCCACTAGGCACAGGGGTGGGAGGGCCTGGATATGCATTTGACGATGAGCTTAACCCAAGTACAGATTCTTACAAGACTGGATATCAAAAGGGAGTAGTGGCGATGGCCAACGCCGGTCCTAATACAAACGGGAGTCAGTTCTTTATCATGGTAGATAATTACCCCTTACCATATAATTACACCATTTTTGGTAAGGTAGTTGCTGGTCAAGATGTGGCTGATGCCATCTCTAATGTTGCTGCTGATCAAAGCAATAACCGTCCGATTTCAAATGTGACAATGCAAAAAGTGACGGTAACAAATAATACCGACGCTAAGTAGATTGGCGACGCTTAAACATCAAAAATTAAAAACCGGACTCGAGCAAGTCCGGAGCGACTTTCAGTTATTGCGCGCCACCGATTCCGTCAACGAAGGTATTCATGATTATCACCTCCTTTTTGGTGTTATTTGATTACAAAATGGATGTGCTGTATCTGTAGAAGAATAGCAGATTTTGTTGACTTTGGATAGTGATCCTTGTTTGTTATAATAGAGGTATGATTGGAATTTTTGATGGGATAAGAGGGGAAAAGATTGAGCTTATTATTGCACGATTAGGGCTGGCTTTTCCTTTTATTTATGCCGCTGTCGCAAGTCTAATACGTCCGGAGAATTGGATCAGTTTTTTCCCTCCATTTATGGTTAACGCAATGCCAAAAGTTTTAATCCCAGGCTGGGCTCTGCTCCAGATTATTGTTGGTGTCTGGCTCATTATCGGTAAAAAAATTTTGATTCCGAGTATTATAGCATCAGTCATGCTTGTTGGAATTTTCATATTTAATTTTAGTTTGCTAGATATAATTTTTCGAGACGTATCAATTTTGGCTACCGCGATAGTCCTGACTATTTCTTCTTATCGTAATGAAAACAGCCTGAAAATATAGGTAGTCTGGAATATTGAATACGTCGATAATAAGGTGGCCACTGATCGAAGTCGTGAATCTGAGTGTCTGGCTATAACAGGGCGAACTTTTCAAAAGATCGTCGACAGGCTTGACAATTTAGTATTAAGACTGGGTTGATGTTATAAAACCTTGCGTTTTACCATGATTTATGGTATGGTGATTCCATGAGAAGAAACGCACAAGAATTGAACATTAGCCAAGCTTTAATACCTCTTTCGGAGTTTATGGAGTCCTACAACAAGAACATGCCGGTCGCTTTCCCGCGTGCCACTGCCGCATTATTGAAGAAGTTTAAAGAAGATCACGCTCTACTTTTTAAGCATGGCGATTTGTGGTCTCTTGATCAACACCGTAAAAAGTTGATGGATTGGTTACCTAGAAATAGTAAATTAGCTTAAATCTGCTCAAAAAGAATCCACTGAAAAGTGGATTTGTGGTAAAATGCGATTAGTGAAAAAATTAATAATTTTTGACCTCGACGGAACTCTAGCCGAGAGTAAGTCTAAGATGGATCCTGAGATGTCTCGACTTGTGTGTGAACTTTTAATGAAAAAGGACGTGGCCGTTATATCTGGTGGTGCATATAAACAGTTTCAAAATCAATTTCTTGAGAGTTTGAGTTGCCCACAGGACAAATTGGTTAGACTACATCTATTTCCAACATGCTCGACCACTTATTATAAATTCAGTGAGGGTGCATGGGAATGCGTTTATAAAGAATTTTTGAGCGAAGGTGAGAGGGCTAAAATTACGAGTGCTCTAAACGTGGCCCTGCCGCTGGGTGGTTATGTCAAGCCGGATAAAATTTTTGGTGATCTAATCGAAGATCGGGAGACCCAAATTTCTTTTTCAGCACTCGGTCAGCTCGCTCCGGGCGAATTAAAGAAGGTGTGGGATCCGAATCATTCGAAAAGATTAAAAATAAAAAAATTCTTGGATTCATTACTTCCAAATTTTGAAATACGTATCGGTGGCGCCACCACCATTGATATAACGAGGAAGGGGATTGATAAGGCCCATGGCATAAGACAAATGGAAAAGCTTTTAGGCTTTTCAAAGAACGAAATGCTTTTTATTGGCGACGCCATTTTCCCAGGAGGAAATGATTATCCTGTGAAGGAAATTGGTATTGATTGTATTGCTGTGGGTGGCCCACAGCAGACTAAGGTTGAGATTAGAAGGATAATTTCTGAAAAATAAAAACCCACCAGAGTGGGTGACTTTATTATATTTTGAAACTGTCAATTTTCTGTTGCAGTTTCTTTTTGATGGATTTCTCAAATGGGTCTAAGTAATAGGGCAGATGTTGCATGTTGATCTCTTTGTAAAGATAGATTGAGACTCCTCGCAAAATCTTCTCGAGTAAGCCTTTATTAAAGAGCGATGCAATAATCTTTCGTATGCGCCTAAAACCAGCACCAAATTCCATGAAGTCTGGGAACTGATCAGGGTGTGGCAATTCTATATTTGTGGCGTCGAGTTCAAGGATCATACACTTCGCTCCTCGATATCCAGCCAACTCAAGGTGAGAGCGGAATGTATCGTGGTGCGAAGCGTCGGTAAAATATTTTTCCATTTCAAGAAAGTGAAAGACGGATGGGGATTTCCTAGAGAGGGTATGCACAAAAGTTCCAATGATTAAAAGCTTGCTAGGATCAAGACCTTTTTTAATGTGAGAATCAATTACGGACAAAATCGGAATTGATTCCTTTTGGGCGGCGTCGACAAATTGTTGTCCGTGAACTGTCTGAAGTGCGAAGATGTGTCTAATGGCACACGAAGCTACGATGGCTTCAGATATTTTTACTTTGGGAGTGGTGTCCTTTGAAAAAACATAAGTCTGTGAACCATCTATCAGTGTCGCGACGACCTCAAGAGGTGGTGACGTTTTTGCAAAGTCGTTTGTCTTGAGCCCTTGGTCTAAGAGAAGTTTTATATTTTCGCCACTAATGATTCCTATTCGATGATCAACAAGGTGTTTTAGAATGGTAGATGCAGCCCTAAAGCCCGCAAGGAAGTACGCTCTAAGATTTCGAAAATTGTCGAAGAAACTTTTCGTTTCATTATGTTCCGCAAAGAAACCAATATCTTCGACGACATCCTTCAGATGGAGTCCGAGTAATAGTTTACGTATTTTATCGCCGCTGACTCCGCTTGCCGCAAGGGCGAGCGGTATGCCTGAACCACTTGCTGTCCTGATGCCGTCAATGTATTCCTTGTAGGGCTCTAGAAGTTGCCACAATGCAAGAGCAGCCGCAATTGCAGGTATGGCACCAACACTACCGACCACATAAATTGTATAACCCTCTTCTTTTAACTTTTTTAGAAAATTGCCCACTGGATCTTTCATGTATCGACCTCCACTTTTTTCAAGTTACAATCCATCTGATTTAAGTATAACTCAGCTTTGGATATAAAATCTAGGATGGTATAATTTGTGTAGGTAATTAAATAAAAAAATGGAATATGATTTCTTAATTATTGGTTCAAGTGGTATGCAGGGGAGGATTGTGGTGCGTGATCTTTTGGAATCCGGATTCAAGGTTTATTGCGCAGACCTCTATCGTGATGGTTCAGAAAAGAATTTGGTTGAGCATCCTGGAACACCCTTTGAGTTTATTGATTTGAGGAAATTTGAAGAACTTAAAAGTTTCATAAAGAAAATCGTCGCCAGAGTGGTTATAAATTGCGCCGAAGGAGATTGGAATCATGACGTTTATCGTGTCTGCCTAGAGGAAAAACGTCATGTCATCGATTTGGGATCAGACATTCCGGTTACAAAAGCTCAGCTCGCTATGAGTAAAGCATTTAAAGACGCTGACCGTGTAGCGATAACTGGCTGTGGATCGACTCCGGGTATTAATAACGTAATGATGAAGCACGCTTCCCAATTCTTTAATAAGATCGATACGATTGAAATAGGTTTCGCTTGGGATTCGAATGTGAAAAAATTTGTCGTTCCGTTTTCGGTGGAGAGTATTATAGAAGAGTTGACAGATTTGGCGCCTGTTTATGAAGCTTCACAGTGGATAGATAGGGTGCCGGCTGAGACCGAAGTGACTAGGGAGTTCCGGGAAATTGGTTCACAGAAATGCTATTTGGTGAGACATCCTGAAACATACACTTTCACTCAAGATTATAAAGATTTTGAGCCTAAAAATATTAGGTTTTATGCTGGGTTTCCGGATCATTCTTTAGAGGTCTTGAGGAAGATTATTGAACTAGGCTTCGGAGCCAAGGGGCTATTGAATTTTGAAAAGACGGAAATAAGACCAATTGATGCTGTATCAAGAATCTTAACTAGATTACCAAAACCGGATAATTACACTGAGAAGGAAAATCTCTGGGTGGAGGTGTCTGGAAAGGGTAAGGATGATGGAATTAAGATTGTTCGCATGGAGTGTATTGTGATGACACTTCCAGGCTGGGGTGACGCTGGTTGTAATATTGATACTGGTTTGCCCGCTTCGATAATAGCACAAATGATCCTCGATGAGAGGATTTTCGCTCGCGGTAGCTTCGCGCCAGATATGGCTGTTCCGACTGATGAATTTTTTAAGGAATTGAAGAAAAAGGGAATGACTGTTTATCAGGACGGTAACTCAATAAATTAGATGTGTTATTCAGCCGGGGCAAGCCTAGTGGCTAGTGGGGGATTGGCTACAATAGGTATCGCAACTTATCGCGCAGCGGATAAGAAGCATAAGATGCTTGCTGCAATTCCAATTATTTTTGCTGTGCAGCAGGCATTTGAAGGTTTTCAGTGGATTTCTCTGGGTGTCGGTAAACCGAGCATGATCGCGGCTTACAGTTTCCTCTTTTTTGCTTTTTTATTTTGGCCGGTGTATATGCCCTACACGATTTTCAAACTTGATCCAAAAAGGCGGAAAATATTAAAATGGTTAGTTGGTTTTGGTATAGCTGTCGCGTTAATTTTTCTTTTGTCACTTTTATATTTACCACTATCTGTGTATCCACGGGGGGGCAGTATTTGTTACGATATTAATGTTCCATTTAGTCAGTTACTCGTTGCCTTCTACGTCTTTGTAACCTGCGGGGTTCTCTTGTTCTCTAGTAATAAAGTTTTTAATTGGTTTGGGGTTTTACTCCTATTGTCGGCGGTTATTTCAGAAATTTTCTTTTTTTACACATTCACATCGGTCTGGTGTTTCTTTGCGGCCATGTTGAGTTCTCTCGTATATTTCTATATTAGGCACCTTAAGATGTATTAATAGTATGCCCAAACAAAAACTTGTCACAATTGGAAATGAAAACATTTGTCCTGTGGCCGTTATAATTAGGGGCGGCAAGATCCTGTTGGGATTGAGACATTATACTAAAGATAAGTGGAAGCTAATTTCTGTATGGACGACACCGGGTGGAAGATGCAACACAAATGAGTCTCTAGGGTCTGCGCTTCATAGAGAAGTTAAAGAAGAAATTGGAGTTGATGATCTGGAAATTATAGAATATTTAGGCGAAGTACCTGGGGCGAAATATAGTAACGATCATTCAGATATCGTTCCACTTTTTTTATGCAAGACCAATCAGGAGCCTAAGCTAATGGAGCCTCAGAAGTTTTCGGAGTGGCGTTGGTTCGCTCCGCTTGATATTCCGGATAATTTTATCAATCCCGCGGCGCTTGAAATCATAAAAGAGAAGGTATTTGATTAAGTTTGAAATCACAGACTTCTTCTTCATGTTAACGGTGAGGGGAAACTCTCTGTGGGCATTGTTGTTTTTGTGACGAAGTTTTGATATTGTCAAACGAATGGTAAAAGGATTCTGGGAAAAAATACAAAAACCTATTTTTGCTCTTGCGCCAATGGCAGATGTTACCGACGCGGCTTTTAGGCAGATCATAGCTAAGTATGGCAAGCCAGATGTTATGTGGACTGAGTTTGTGTCATGTGACGGTTTGTGTTCTATGGGGAAGGATAAACTGTTGAAGGATTTGTGGTATACCGAGGCTGAGCGTCCAATCGTGGCACAATTTTTTGGTTCGAAGCCCGAGAATTTTTATAGATGTGCAAAATTGGCGATCGAGCTTGGATTTGATGGTATTGATATCAACATGGGTTGTCCAGATCGCTCAATAAATAATCAGATGGCCGGAGCAGATCTGATAAATAACCCAGAGCTCGCCAAAATGATTATTCGTGAGACAAAGAGAGGTGCGGGTAACTTACCTGTGTCCATCAAAACTCGCGTTGGGTATAATAAAGAAAATCTAGATGAATGGCTTAAGAATTTACTCGAAGAGAAGCCAGCTGCGATAACTATTCATGCGCGAACCAAAAAAGAATTATCTCTTGTGCCCGCCCGCTGGGAATTAGTTGCTCGTGCAAAAGAAATAGCAAAAGGAACAGGGACTTTGATATTAGGAAACGGAGATGTAAAATATTTACGCGATGCACAAAATAAAATTTCCCAAACCGGCGCCGACGGAGCAATGCTCGGACGTGCTGTTTTTGGTGATCCATGGCTCTTTAGTGGTTTTAATCGAGAAAAAGCACTTCAAAAGTTTACTAATAGTGAGACGTCCATTTTTATCGACAAGAAGTCGACACTTACATTAAGTCAAAGGCTAAAGGTTATGCTTGAGCACGCAGAACTATTTGATGAACTCTTTGCTGGTATCAAGAACTTCGCGTTAATGCGTAAGCATTTCGGATCTTATGTTGGGGGATTTCCCGGAGCTAAAGAGCTTCGAGTCAAATTGATGGAAGCTGAAAATTCGAAGCAGGTAGGGAAGATTGTGAGACCGTTGTTGTAATATCTTAATTTAGTCTGCGCTGTAACCTTTGACATCTGTAAAGATATGTGTATAATTTCTTTTGAACTGTACTTTAATTGGTAATGGCCATTGGCCAAGGAGAGTGGTTTATGCCTACGGGATACACTTCGGATATTTGTTACGGGGAAAAGGGTGTTTCATTTCAGAAGTTTATTTTAACTTGTGCTCGAAATTTTGGAGCCACGATTACAATGCGTGATGAGCCGCTCGATGCTCTAATCCCAGAGGAATTCAAGCCAGATGATTATAATCACGAGCGGTTGATTCAAGCCAAGGCAAATCTGACTCGTGCTCTTAATATGAGCGATCGTCAAGTTCTTGCGGCCTCGGTCAAGACTTATAAAGATTCATGTAAGTCTTATTTGGAATCTCTCACCAAGTCGCGAGCGCTTCGTTCTCGCTACGAGACAATGTTGGCTCAGGTGAGAGCTTGGACTCCGCCATCCACCGACCATTATGGATTGAAGGATTTTATGGTTGAGCAACTGACGATGAGTATTGATCACGACTGCTCGACTTATCCACGACGATGGCCCAGACAGAAGTCTGTAACTGGCTATCGGAAGCAGATCGTGAAGAGTGCAAAGTGGGATATTGCATATCATTCTAAGGGGTGGGCGGAAGAGATTGATCGTGCCGAGAAGCGCACAACGTGGATTAAGCAGCTTCGTGAAAGTTTGCGGAATCTAAGTTAGAATAGTAGACAGTTTTGTGCGTGCTACAAGGTAGCACGCTTTTTATATTTGATGTTGACTAATTAGACAGATTGATTATTCTGAATGAATAATTTGTTCGTTGAAAAAGGAGGAGAAAGTGAAGATTCCTGAGAGCATTATTACAAAGTTGGATAATTTGGAGCGAAAGAAAAAGGATAGACGAAACAGAGATAGGCTAGCCAAGGAAGAGGAAAAGACGGCCGTGGATGCGCTTAAGCGACTCAAGAAAGATCGAGCAATTGAACTTCAATCTGCCGCCAGTTCAGTTGCTGCATGGATTGGTCTATTTTATCAAAATCCCATTGGCAAGAGATTGCTCAAGGCCGTTGGCTCTTTAAAGATTTTTTGTGCCGCGTACTGGCTTGGAATGCCTGTCCCAGAGGCGTACACTACAACGTTTGCAGTGATTAGTTTAGATGCCAAGGGTAATGTCAGTTATGGAGAGAGGTATAAGGGGATGCCGGTGCATGAAACATTTTTGGACATGAATCCGGTTAATCCCGCGGTTCTTGTTGAGGCCCTACATCCAGACTATTTGGTTGCACTTGCTGACCACCTGGTGTCTGGTGTTGTGTGGGAATATATCGAAAACTTTTTGCCTAAAGAAATTTATTAATGGAGGTGAATGAGGTGGTAAATGAGAAGAATCGTTTTGTCTGCACCATGATTGACCCTATGGGTCCAATCAGGTGGCTTGATAATAATAGGATAATAGGACGCCAGAATTTTGGTGAAAGAAATAATTTAGTGATCATCGAGTTTGTAAACGGTAGTGAGGTTGGTGTCTGTATCTCTGTCGGATTCAATAGTGCCATCAACGAAATTGAAGTTTTTAATAGTGGTGGCTCAGTTAAGGTAACATCGAATTGTGATGAGAAGATTAACATCCTTGATCTCGCCGCTAGAGAGATTGTTAGTTCTTGTGATTACGGTGAATTTTCAGTACGGAGATTGCTTGGCGGCCTGGCTGTAACTTCTTTGGACGAATCACCAGATGGAAGCAAATTTATCAAGAGAGTGATGATGGTAAACCCTCTTGAGATGCATCTAGAGATAGTCGAAAAATAAGGCGAAATCTAACACATATTGAGATATACTCTCCCGGCTTTGACCAGGGGAGTTTTTTTTGTAATAATGTGGAGTAATGTTTAATAAATTTAAAAAATATTTCCTACTGATTCTCTTTGTGTTGTTACCGATAATTTCATTTAATTTAGGAAAAGATATAGGTAGCAAGAGTCGAGAAGACGTAAACGCAGATAAAGTTACATATATAAGTAATAAGGATCCTTTACCTCAAGCGACGGCTGACTTTTCATCATTCTGGAAGGTATGGAATATAATTAACGAGAGATTTGTTGATGTTCACGCCACGACCACAGCGTTATCGGCCACAACATCTAAAGATATTTCTGATCAAAAAAAGGTGTACGGTGCAATTTCTGGACTGGTTAAATCTCTGGGTGATCCATATACAGTTTTTATGCCCCCAGATGAGGCGGCAGCCTTCCAGGGCGATATTGATGGTAGTTTTCAAGGTGTTGGTATGGAAGTTGGTCTTAAGAATGATGTTCTGATAGTAATTTCTCCGCTTGAGGGTACTCCGGCCAAGATTGCGGGCATAAGGCCAGGCGACAAAATTGTTAAAATTGATAATAAAATTACAAGTGGCATGACCGTGGAAGAGGCTGTAAAATTGATTAGGGGTCCCAAGGGTACAAAGGTCAGTTTGGCATTGCTACGTGAGGGGGAGTCAGATCTTCTTGATCTTAAAGTGACAAGGGATGTAATTAACATTCCAGTTCTTGATATTGGTGATTCGAAGTCTGTGGACAAGGATGGAGCACTAAAGAATGGTAAGGGTGGAACAGTTAACGATCCAAACAACACCGGGCTTCGTAAGGATGGAGTATTTGTTATGAGATTATATAATTTTTCTGCTCCGTCACCTGAGTTGTTTAGACAGGCACTTCAAAAATTTGTAGCCACAGGATCAAATAAGCTTCTGTTAGATCTTAGGGGTAATCCTGGTGGATATTTAGAAGCTGCTGTGGAGATGGCAAGTTGGTTCCTCCCCTCCGGCAGGGTTGTTGTAAGTGAAGCCGTAAGTAAGGATGGCGAAATGAACAATCACAGAAGTAAGGGTTACAATATTTTTAATAGCAATCTTAAAATGGCTATACTTATAGATGGCGGCAGTGCGTCAGCTTCAGAAATTTTGGCCGGCGCTTTGTCTGAGCATGGCATTGCCAAATTAATAGGTGGTCAGTCATTTGGTAAGGGCTCAGTACAAGAGCTGGTTCCTGTTACTTCAGATACTTTTGTCAAGGTAACAATCGCTAGATGGTTCACGCCTAATGGAAATTCTATCTCAGATCATGGACTTACACCGGACATTAAGGTGTCAATTTCAAAAGAAGATATTAAGGCCGGTAGGGACCCGCAGTTTGATCGTGCGATTAAATATTTATTAGAAGGTAAATAAGCGATATGAAAGTAGTATTACTTAAGGATGTACCAAAGGTTGGAAAGAAGTATGACATAAGAGAAGTTTCGGACGGATATGGGAGAAATTATCTCGTGAAGCTTGGGCTTGCTAAGTTAGCAACTGACAAAGCTCAGGAAGAAGTTAAAGAGTTTAAACAGAAGAACGTCGCTGTTAAACAGATGGAAGATGCCGAGATAGAAAAAGGTCTAGAAAAACTTTCGACAATAAAGATTATTATCAAGAGCAAATCCAATGAGGACGGACATCTTTTTGCGGGAATTAAGGCGGATGATCTTTCTTCTGCAATAAGGGATCAAACAAAGTTGATTGTTATGCCAGAGTTTATCAACCTAGAAAAACCGATCAAAATCATAGGCGAGCATATTATAAATGTTTCGATCGGTGATAAAAAAACGAAATTTAAACTTCGCGTTGAAAAAGATTAGATAATTTTTACGATGGTCTTTTTTGTTGTTACACCATTGAAGCTGGTTTTCCTCGCGGTGCTAAATTTTACAGTACCAGCTTTCTTTGCGAATAGGGTGTGGTCTCTACCAGCTTTTACATTATTACCAGCCAAGATTACGGTTCCACGTTGTCTAACAATTATTGAACCAGCTTTGGCCTGTTCTCCATCGTGAAGTTTTGTTCCCAGATATTGTGGTCCAGAATCCTTTAAGTTTTTCGCCGAACCACCTGCTTTTTTGTGTGCCATGTTAAATTAATTAATTATCTGTTATTGTAAGTAACAATGAGTCTAAAATATTTTAAGGAAAAAATCAAGAGCAACCATGCGCATATATTTTTTTGTGCTGCCTTCATAATTGTCGGCCTTTTGGGCTTTGGACTGGGAAGATTATCTAAGATTGAAGATGGTAGACCACCAGTTATTATAAGGGGGGAGGAGTTGGGTGAAAAAAAGAGCGTTTCGCAACCTCAAAATATAGATAATTTAAAAATAACAAATCAAAGTCAGTACATTGCCTCGAAGACTGGTAATTCTTACTATTTACCGTGGTGTGTGGGGGCAGGTAAGATCAAAGATATCAATAAAATATGGTTTAAAACCAAAGAGGAGGCTGAGGGTGCGGGATACAAAAAGGCCTCGAACTGTAGGGGGATATAAACAGATACACACAGTTGGGGTTGATTAATTTATGAATAGGAGATATAATAGACGTAGTTTTTGTTAAAGGTCGGTCGATCTTTAATCTTATTAATTTATGTGGAAGTCCAAAAAATGAGTAATAAAACAGTTTGGGTTGTGATCGTAATTTTGGTGCTTGCCGGTTTGTGGTACTGGTCTCAGCCAGCCGCTGCTCCAGTTGCACCAGCTCCTGCTCCTGTAGTAGATACTACATCAGCTCCTGCTGCCCCAGCCGCTCCGGTAGCTCCCGCTGCTCCTGCAGCCCCAGTTAAATAGAATTTTCTATTAAGACTGACAATGCACTCCGAATTAAATCGGGGTGTTTTTGTTGACCAATTTTGGTTAATAATGTTAAATGTAGGAGATGAATAATTCATTTAGTATTAAATCTGACTTCATACCAGCAGGCGATCAACCTAATGCGATTTCTGGATTGGTTTTGGGTCTGGGGCGTGGATTAAAGCATCAAACCCTTTTGGGTGTAACTGGTTCGGGCAAAACATTTACGATAGCAAATGTGGTGGCGGCCTTTCAGAAGCCAACATTGGTTATTGCTCACAACAAAACTCTGGCTGCCCAGCTTGCACAGGAATATAGAGAATTCTTTCCTAATAGTGCAGTACATTATTTTGTCTCCTACTATGATTACTATCAACCGGAGGCGTATATGCCTATTACGGATACTTATATAGAAAAGGATGCGCAAATAAACGAAGAGATAGATAGATTGCGACATGCCTCGACCCAGGCACTCCTCACACAGCGGGATGTTATAATTGTTGCATCGGTCTCCTGTATTTATGGTCTAGGAAGCCCTGAAGATTATGAAAATGAAAATTTGAAGATAAAAGTTGGGGATTTAGTTACTCGTCAGGATCTATTCAAAAAGTTAGTATCTATTCATTTTGAGAGAACAAATTCAGATTTGACACCCGGGAGTTTTAGATCACTCGGGAATAACGTGGAAATAATGCCAACCGGTGAAAAGGTATTACTCAATATAAGCCTCGAAATATCGGCCGACAATCGAAGTTATGTTTCTAATATTTTAAAGCTGGATCCGATCTCAATGAGCGTGCTCGATAAGCCAGATTTCTTTTTTCTATTTCCGGCCAAACATTTTTTAACGAATAGTAGTAAAAAAAGAGCGGCGATTAAATCCATAAGAGCTGAGTTGGCGGCAAGGCTTCGTGAGTTGAAAAAGAGTGGAAAAATACTTGAGGCCGAAAGATTGAAGAGGCGTACGAGTTATGACTTGGCCATGATTAATGAAGTTGGTTATTGCAGCGGCATAGAGAATTACTCGAGACATTTATCTATGCGACCGCAAGGTTCACCTCCAGACACCTTACTTTCTTATTTTCCACATAAGGCGGATGGCAGTCCAGATTTTTTGACTATTATAGATGAGTCACACGTCACTGTTCCACAGATAGGTGGTATGTACTCTGGTGATCAATCCAGAAAAAAAACTTTAATTGAGCATGGCTTCAGGTTACTATCAGCCCTTGATAATAGGCCACTTAAATTTGGTGAGTTTTCTGAACGAGTTGGGCAGGTCATTTATACATCTGCAACCCCGGGAGATTATGAGTTAGGGTTAAGCAAGCCGCCAAAAGGTCAAACTGTCGAGCAGATTATTAGACCGACGGGATTGGTAGATCCGGAAGTTATTATTAAACCAATAGTCCCAAAAGACGGATATCAGGGTCAAATCAAAGACTTCATTGATGAGGTAAATAATACGATAAAAAAAGGCTTTCGAGTTATTGCCACAACCTTAACCAAAAAGATGGCTGAAGAGCTGTCTATTTATTTGAAGGAGAGGGGGGTCAATGCGGAATATTTACATAGTGATATTAAAACGATTGAGAGGATCACTATTCTTTCGGATTTTCGAAAAGGTAAATTCGATTGCATTGTTGGTGTTAACCTTTTGCGTGAGGGTCTAGATCTTCCTGAAGTCGCTTTAATTGGAATTTTAGATGCAGACAAGGAGGGGTTCTTGAGGTCCGAAACAGCCTTGATTCAGACCATAGGTCGTGCCGCTCGAAATATTTATGGGCGTGTCATTTTGTATGCTGATCATATCACTGGCTCAATGAGGTCGGCGATTGACGAAACCAACAGAAGAAGAAAAATTCAGGCTGATTACAACACTAAACACAATATAACGCCGAAGACAATAATTAAATCAATTAAGGATATTACAGAAAATATAGAGTCAAAACACTCAAAGACGGTGAGGGCACTTATTGAAATTGATAAGTTTGTCTACGCCAAAAACCCCAAGGCGTTAATAAAAGAAAAGGAGCGCCAGATGAATGATGCCGTTAAGGTACTCGATTTTGAAACCGCAGCGATTTTGAGGGACGAAATAAAAGAATTGACGAAACTAGACAATTCTGGCAGCCTATAGAAAGATTAAATTAAGAAAGAAAAAGGAGGTTCTTTGTGAAGTATTGTCCATATGACGCGACACTGCTGGTTGAGAAAGACTTTGAAGGAAAAAAGCATATGGCTTGTCCCAAGCCTAAGTGTGAGTTCGTTAATTGGAATGGACCACTTCATGTTGTGGCAGTAATTATCCCGCATCAGGACGGACTTGCGATGGTTAAAAGGGGTGTGAAGCCAATTGGTAAGTGGTGCTTTCCATGTGGTTTCATTGATGAACATGAGTCTGCCTATAATGCTGCTATTCGAGAAACGTATGAAGAAAGCGGACTGGTAACCGTGCCAAATAAGTTGGTTGGTACGTTTTGCCCAACACCCGCAAAGAATCAAAACATCAATGTTTATGTTTCTCGAGTTGTTGGGGGTGTAATGGTGGCCGGTAGCGACAGTACTGATGTTGGAGTCTTCAACAAGGAAAGACGTCCAGATAGTTTTGCCTTCGAATTTCACGAGAGGCTATACGATGCCTATTTCGATGGTAGAATCAAGCTTGATGATGAGGGCTCTGTTCTAATTTCAATTTAGTCGAATTTAAGTAAGGCCGTGGTTGATTCCACGGCTTTTATATTTGCACACAAAAAGAATTTATTGTATAGTCTTTCAATGCATAAGGAGACTAAATACGAGAAGAGCGGCAAAATAATAGTAAGAGGCGCGAGAACTCACAATTTGAAAAACATTACAGTTGAGATGCCTCGCGATAAGATGGTGGTTTTCACTGGTCTTTCGGGTTCCGGTAAATCTTCCTTGGCGTTTGATACAATATTTGCCGAAGGACAGAGAAGATACATAGAATCGTTGTCGTCGTACGCCAGACAGTTTCTTCGGCAGTTCCAAAAGCCTGATGTTGATGAGATAATTGGATTGTCGCCGGCTATATCTATTGATCAAAAATCCCACTCCTCGAATCCAAGATCGACTGTTGCAACTATTACTGAAATTTATGACTACATGAGAGTTCTTTTTGCGCGTATTGGCAGGCCCCACTGTTTGATATGTAGCCAAGAGATAAAGAGACTTTCGAATGACGAGATTGTAGACTTTATAATGAACAAGCTTAAGAGGCATAATCTCGATGACAAGAGCAAGACCGATCAGGTTAGTAGAGTAATGATATTCGCGCCTGTTGTTCGTGGAAGAAAGGGTGAGTATTACCAGCTTTTATATGACCTTTTGGGTAAGGGCTATACACAGGTTAAAATAGATGGAACGATCTATAAATTACGAGAGCAAATAGTATTGGATAAAAACAAAAGACACGATGTTGATGTATTGATCGATGAAATTTCATTGGTTGAGCGAGATGGACTGGCGTCTGCGATTACAAATAAAGAAAAAATAATTAGGGATCGCTTAGCAGAAGCGATTGGGATTGCCCTGGCTCAATCTGACGATACTCTTAGAGTAGTCTTCAATATGGATCAGGGGCGGGTCGTATTATCGGGTTTGGGTCCGAAGTGGGAGGAGATTGGGATGTCGGCAAAATATACCTGTCCTAACGATGGATTTTCGTTTATGGAAGTTGAACCGAGGTTGTTCTCATTTAACTCACCATTTGGGGCCTGTGAAGTTTGTCATGGGCTCGGAACCAAAACCCTGTTCGGTGATGAGCCATGTGATGCATGTCAGGGTAAAAGGTTGAGACCGGAGGCACTGAATGTTTTTATTGCTGCGAAAAACATTGTTGATCTAAGCTCAATGTCGATTAAAGATGCTTTCATTTTTTTTAAAGAACTAAAACTTACCGAAAGAGAGATTGGAATTTCGTCTGTTGTTACCAAGGAGATTCAAAATAGAATTAAATTCATGCTAGACGTCGGATTGGACTACTTATCGCTCGATCGTCGTGCTGGCACGCTCTCTGGTGGAGAGGCACAAAGAATAAGATTGGCATCGCAACTCGGTTCACGCCTGGTAGGGGCCCTTTATGTTTTAGATGAGCCAACGATTGGTCTCCATTCTCGTGACAACGACCGCTTGATTAAAACCTTAAAGGATCTACGCGATTTAGGTAACACAATTATCGTTGTCGAGCATGATGAGGATACTATTTTCGCCTCCGATTATCTTGTCGATATTGGCCCAGGTGCTGGGGTGCATGGTGGTGAAATAGTCGTCTCAGGACCGACAGACGAACTAATAACTAACCGAAAGAACAAATCCCTTACGCTTGATTACCTTCGTGGTGATACAAGGATTGAATTGCCCAAAAAGAGACGCGACAAAGAGATGGGCTCACTTAAGATTATTGGGGGCAACATTTTTAATATTAAGAATTTAAATATCGATGTTCCTTTAGGTAAATTGATATGTTTAACCGGCGTCTCTGGATCGGGTAAGTCTTCATTGATGGATGAAATTATTTTTAGAAACCTGCATAACCGTTTTGAACGTAGACGGAAGGCTCTGCCGGAAAATTGTACTAACTTTTTAGGTGCGGAGTATGTTTCACGAATTGTTTCTATTGATCAGTCTCCAATCGGTAGAACCCCTCGTTCAAATCCTGCTACGTATACTGGCGCGTTCACACACATCCGTGATATGTTTGCTGAAACTGTCGACGCCAAGGTTAAAGGTTTCAGATCAAATAGATTCTCGTTCAACGTTAAGGGCGGTAGGTGCGAAACATGTGAAGGTAATGGGCAAATTGCGGTTGAGATGCTTTTTCTTCCCACAGTTTATGTGCCTTGTGATGTTTGTAGTGGGAAGAGGTTTAATCGCGAAACACTTGATGTTAAATATAAGAAAAAATCTATACACGATGTACTTAAAATGACAGTTGAAGAAGCAGGAAGATTCTTTGCGGAAATTCCCGCGATTTATGACAGATTAAAAATATTAAATGAAGTTGGGTTGGGTTACCTGGAATTAGGACAATCTGCAACAACACTCTCCGGTGGAGAATCTCAACGCGTAAAGATTGCTTCGGAACTCTATCGCCCAGGTCTTCATAAGACAGTCTACTTGCTGGATGAGCCTACCATCGGTCTTCATTACGAAGATGTAAAAAACTTGGTTGAGATTCTGCAAAGATTGGTTGTACACGGTAATACAGTGATCGTGATTGAGCATAACATGGATGTAATTAAATCTGCTGATTACATAATTGATATGGGGCCAGAGGGTGGTGTTAATGGTGGTCAGGTTATTGCACATGGTACACCGGAAGCTGTTACAAAAGTTGCGAGATCTTACACAGGTCAATATCTAAAGAAAGTTTTGAAAAGAAAGTAGAGTAGTTGACGCTACTATATATTTATGTTAGATTTCAATTAACGTTAGATCTTTGACAGTCTGCCTTAGGCAGGGAAGGATAAAAAGATGTTTAGTCTCAAGAGGGTTTTGCTAATATCTTTTTCGATCGCAGTTTCAATGGTGGCTTTGGGGATTTGGCCGGAACAATTTAGTCGGTCTGCGAATTCACAAGTCACTGTGTGTTCTGGGCAAATTCTAGAGTTGAACAAGGTGAGTCAGCAGATCAGCTGTACCTCAGGATTCTACAGCCTTCACGACCAAATTCCCATGTCGTCAGACGGAGACGAGATTTCTGGTGTTGTAGAACTATTTGGAACGGTTAATGTTGGGAGGCATCCCTATTACGATGTTGCTGAACATATAGATCGGGTTGAGAAAGTAATCAAGCAGATTAAGTTTCTCGCAGACTGGAGTGATGTTTCGAGTCAGAGCGATGATAGGGTAGTGTCAGTGATGGAGCGAATTGCTGTTTTGAACAATGAACGAGAGTCACTTTACGCTCACCTCGATGATAGTTTGGTGGACGGTAGCATTACATCGACGCAATACGACTTTTACTCTAGTCAGTGGATTGCACCGACGTGGAAGGGTCTTGCGAGTGCTTCGTCTGGGCTGGACCAGGCTATTAACAATCGGACATTTGCAAAATAAACAAAGGAGGCTCTAATGAGATCGGAGAAGGTTGATCGCACACTTCTTGAGCAGTTTTTGGGTAAGGATCAAGATTTTCGTCTGAGGGTGATTGTGAAAATGATTGGGGAAACCGATTCAGACAAGGTTAGAATGCTTCGCGATCTCGGTGCCGACGGTGCAATTGACGAAACCGTTTACATTTCGACGCGGTTGACTAAAGCCGCAGTTGAAACTCTTTCCGATCAGGATTGGGTCGTTGCAATTGAGGTGCCGGCAGACCCCACCTATAATCCAGGTGATCCGCCTTGGCTAGTTAGGTAATTCGTGTTGCCCGTTTGTGATTAATTTCACAGACGGTTTTTGTTTTATTCAGTCTGTAGTATATAATTTATTTATTACGGAAATTAAAAAGGCATTTATCGAAGAGAGATATGTTGATTCTACTATGACTCTTTGTAACGTTTGTGGGCGGCTAGCTATTATAAAAAACGTAATAGATTTAAGATTTTAAGATGTTAACAACAAGAGTCGCGGTATTGCGCGGGGGCCCAAGTTCAGAATACGACGTATCCTTGAATACGGGTGCTAACGTTTTGAAGGCACTTGCCCCCATATATAAAGTAAAAGACGTTCTCGTGACAAAGAACAGTGAATGGTATATGGATGGAGTTAAGGTTAACCCCGAGATTGTTTGTAGGGGTGTTGATGTTGTGTTCATTGCAATGCATGGTGAATTTGGCGAAGATGGGCAGGTTCAAAAGATTTTGGATAGATTCAAGGTTCCTTATACAGGCTCACGATCGTGGCCATCTAAAGTTGCTATGAATAAGGCTCTGACCAAAGATTACTTTAGAAAGAACGCTATTCGAACTCCGCATGGTTTACTTGTGCATAGTTCTGGTGAGAGCGTGGAAGAATTAACCAGTAAAATATTTAACAAAGTTTCTCCACCATGGTTTGTGAAGCCAAATATTGGTGGGTCGTCAGTTGGGGCCAGTTTGTGTAAAAATATTCCCGAACTCATCGTCGGCTTGAATCAAGCATTCAAATATTGTGAATCTGTAATTGTTGAGGAGTGTATTAAGGGCAGAGAGGCAACCTGTGGGATCATTGAAAATTTTCGGGACACCAGACGATATGCTTTGTTTCCAATTGAGATTATAAAACCGGACAACAGATCGTTCTTTGATTATCAGTGTAAGTATGATGGGACAACAAAGGAGATTTGTCCTGGTAATTTCTCAAAGGAAGAGAAAGATGAGATGCAGAGGATGGCTGTTAAAATTCATAAAGCTATTGGTTTGCGCCATTACTCCCGTTCCGATTTTATTGTTTCACCTCGTGGGATCTATGCTCTCGAGGTTAATACACTTCCAGGATTGACATCTGAATCACTATTTCCAAAGGCAATGGCTGCCGTGGGCTGCGGATATGCGAGTTTTTTGGAACACCTGATCAATCTGGCACTTGCTGACAAATAGTTAGACATAATATAGAAAACTATTTAGAGGATATTTTCGGGCTCTACTTTTATAACGAATCTTTTTGGCAGTGATTCAAGAATTTCTAAAAGATTTGAATAAGGAGATTCCTCATTGCGTTCGTTTGTTTTTGAGGATTTTGGCGGCCACTGACTTGGTTCAATCTTGAGGAGTATGTTTATTCTGTCTTTGTTGTTGATTCTTTCAATAAAGGCGTTGAATTTGTTAGGATCATATTTCTTAAGAAATGTTTCAAGTTGATTCATTTCTTTGTTAACCAAATCCTTTGGGCCTTCAGCGGTTATTTTTATCAGGGTTTTGAATGGAGGAAATTCAAATCGTTTTCTCTCTTTGATTTCGTTCCTATAAAATTCTAAAAGATCACCTCTCATTACGTGCTCAAAAATCTTTTCGTCCGGCTTGCGTGTTTGAATCAAGAAAGTATTTAATGACAATAACTTTAGTCGAGTTAGAAAGCTAAAAATGTTTTCACTGATTCTAAAATCTGGAATAGAGAAAAGCGTGTCTATAGAAATTACGGCAATATTTGGAATTTCAGAATTTAAATAGTTAAGGATCATCTCTGTGGCTATAAGAATTGAGCCCGGAGTACTTTTAAAGTCGTCTATAATTTTACTTGCTTGTTTGTAACTCTTTGCTACATTACTATCAAGTCTAAAAACTTTTGCGGCGATAAATATACTTTTTACCTCTTCCTCAATCTTTTCTGTTGCGACACCCAGAGCTTTAAGCTTCCATCCGCTGCACTTAGCACACTTTATATCTGTAGATGATTTTGCTCCACATTTATTACAAGCAAAAATATTTTCCTGTTTGGTTCTAAACAAGACCATTGGAAGTGTGCAATTTGCACATAAAATTATTTCACCACAGTCAGAACAGGTGGTTGTTGTTCCTAAGCCCTTGCGAGTACAAACAAGGAGAATCTGCTCTTTGTTTTCGAGTGCTTGCTTGACTGCCTGTTTTGTTTTGGGACATAGAATTGCGTTCTCCTCTACCATTTTTCTCATGTCGATTAATTCCTGTCGAACTTCTTTTGGGAATCGATATTTCAATGGAGCTTCTGGGATAAAAGTGCCGGCCTCCGCCCTAAATATATCTTCGATTCTTGGAATCGAATCGCCAAGGATGAGTTTAGCATCGAGTTTTTTTGATAGTTTTTCGGCAAAAACTCTTATGTCAATGTATGGTCTGGCCATTGATTTGTAAAACTGTGAATTTTCCTTATCAACAATGATCGTTGCCAAGTCATCTCGCGGGAGTGAAATGAAGCTTGGTGTAGTGATTATCAAGACTGGATGTTCTTCTTTAATTGCCGAATTCCACCTTTCGAGTATAAGTTTCGTCGGTAGTCTGCCATGTAAAATGGTTGTGTACTTCTCGATTCCCTTTTTTAGTAGCTCGCCACAATTTTCTACATCATGAATTGTAGGTAAAACAAATAGTGCGGAACGCTTTTTTGCAAACTCTTCTCTAATAAGGCTTCTGTAAAAAGAGTAGCGTTCTTCATCAACCATACCTAGTACGGTGACTTCAAATCTTTTGGTCTTTATTGGTGTAATTCTTGCTATGCTGGTTGAATCGACTTCTTGTTTTAGCCAATTATCCAAGATTGACTTTGGAGTAAGATAACGAATTATTTGTCCAGGTGAAGTTACGAAGTATTGTGCTGACTCTCTCGCCGCCTCAATAAATGCAGGAGACAAAGCAGAGTTGGAAATTATCCGCTCAATTTTCTTCAAACCGAAATCTGAACTTTTTAGATCAGATTTTAATTCGTCCGCTTGAGCGATTGATGTAACCACCCCTAGGATGTCGGACTTGCGGAGGGATATGAGTACCAGGGCACCGATCTCAACTTCTTTTGTGGTGAAGTATGAAAGGTCCTCATTGAAAGGACTTTTTGTTATTGGTGTGACTTTTACAACTTTGAGATTCTCCATATTTGTAACTTTATTTTTACAAATAAAGGCGATTTCGTCTATATTACGGAGGTTACAATTATGTGTTATCGCTCTTGACTTTTACTTTATGATATGCTACACTCCTAGCTGAAAAAGGTTGAACATTGTTAGGGTCAAATTCAGCATATCGCTGAGAAGGAGAATACTATGGATTCCATCGAGGCAACTGGCCAAATCCTCAACAACTGGAGGACTGCAAAGCTCTCTGGGCAGATTCCCGTGGATATGGTTTACCGGCCGGCAATCAGCCGCGTTGGTGGGAAGCTGAGTCTCTACTGCAAGGACGCCAACGGGAACAAGTTGGGAGACGTGCTTACGGTTGAGGTGGATCTCTCGGAGAACGAGAAGATTCGCTTACTTCAAGAGAAGAATCTTGAGCAAGCCCTTCGTGATCAGCTTGTGGACCTGAATCGGCAGTCCACGCAAAACATCAGTTTGTCCGAGCCGATCTTCTGGCTCACCTGGGGTGAGTGCTTCGACGATCTGGGCCTCATATGCCTTTTCGCCCTCCTCCTTGTGGGCGTGAAGTTGGGTTCACACTTTAACTGGAAGTTGGTTCAGCCGAAGGATTTCCTGTTCTTCGTGCCTTTCCTGGCTCTGGCTACCTGGATCGGTTGGCCACGCAAGGCCAAGGTCGTCGAGGTGGTGGCTGCCCCTGTTACTGAGGCTCCCGTTGATCCGGAAAAGAAGTAGAAGCAGGAAGGAGTTAAAAGCTCCAAATACCCCAGTCAGGCTATGCCTGGCTGGGGTTTCTTATTTCCTTGCAAATCGCTTGACAGAATTTGGCACGTCTGCTAGAGTCTGATTTAGAACAGTAACACTAACAGTGAACCCTGACAATAGAGGAGGAAAGCGATGAAGAATCCTTTCAAGTTGCTCTGGAGATTTATTTGCGGCACGGCTGATTCGACGGTCACGTATTTTGAAAACAAGCAGGATCCCAAGAAGGTTTTGAAGCAATCTATCGAGGAAATGCGTGCCGAGTACACTGAGTATAAGAAGGGTGGGGTTGAAGCTGAGGTGGCCCTTAGGGGATATGAGAAGGAGCTCGAAAAGTATAAGGTCCAGCTTCGGATTTTGAATCGAAAGGCCGAACAGGCTGTCGCAGATAAGAATGATGCCCTCGCACGAGCAGTTCTTCACAAGAAAAAGGAAGTTGAGATGCTTGTAACGATGTACGAGCAGAACATGAAGGACCAAGTCATGGCTGTTGCACAATTCAGGCAGCAGCTTGAAATAAGGGAGGGCAAGATTGCCTCTGCATGTGGGAAGCAGAAGGTTCTGGAGACTAGGTCCAAGGTTGCTGAGATGAGTCAGAAGATGGCAGAGTCGAGATCAAGTATTCTGGCACCATCCGGTGAAGGCGGTGCGTTCGCAGAGTGGGATCGGGCCGAGGCAAAGATCGAAGAGGCCATGACTCGTGCGGAGATCACTACTGAGATTTCGTCTCGGGAGTTCAGTCAGCAGGACGAGATCAAGCTGTTGACAAACACCACTAGCGATGTCGATGATGAGCTGGCCGCACTCAAGCAGAAGCTGCAACTTCCGGAGAAAACAGAAAAGAATTAAGGTGTGTACCCCACAGTCGAAAGGCTGTGGGGATTTCTATTTTGTGTTAAAGTAGAGGTGTGAAAGAAAAATTAAAGGGTAAAGCAAGAAAGGAGTCCTCTATTAGATTAGAAGTTCCATCTGTCCATGATTCGCCATTTGTGTTTGATGAATATAGGAAGGAGCCTGAATTTATTTCTCTGCCTAGAGAACAAATCGCGAAAGAGGCCAAAGAAATTTTGATAGATCTAGAAAGGAAAGATCAAGAAGACAAAATAAAAAGAGAGGAGAGAAAGAAGAGAAGAGAGAGTGATCCGTTATATAAAGCGGTAGAAGCTTTGGTGAGACAGTCGGAGTTACTTATCGATAAGAGAGATTCTGTAAAATCTGAGATCGGTGCGTTGTCTAAGAAAAAAGACGCAGAGTCAGAGGAGCGAGTACGTATTGGTAAGGAAAAACTTCACATAATTCGAGAGGAATTAAATAAGGTCTCAAATAAGGCTGAAGATATTTCTGATGAAAAAACTAAAAACTTCAGAATAGAAAATGCTGATAAGGTTGTACGCGAAAGAATCGCAGTTTATCTTATTGGTCCGTCAATTGAAAAAATTTTACCGATGGCGGAAAACAAGACGGAAAGTCTTTTAAGGTTGGCAATCAAAAATAAGTTTAAAGGCAAAGACTTAAGCTCGCTCTCTAAAGCAAATATTGCCTCGCTCAGCGGTTATGTATCTACTCTTTTAGCCGACAAACTGAGACCTGATTTGCGAGAGTATATATCGTCGATTGCATACGAGGAGTTTCTTAAAACTGGCGTACTTCTCGCGGACTTTATTCGTCCAAATGTACTGGAATTTATGACAGAAGCTTACGAAAAGCTGAAGGTTGATTTTTCCGATGCCAGAGCCAAGGAGTTGAGAGAGAAGAAAAAGGAGATTGAAGAGGCCGCAAGTAGAGAGGGTATGAAGGTCGAAGATTTGTCGAATGAAGAGGTAGAAAAATTGTGGAGTTTAGTGCGGAAAGATAAACAAGAAGGTCTAATGGCCGAAGCAGAAATGCAGATTAGGGAAGAATTAAAAGAGAATCAAGTTAGTCTTGGTAAGAAGATGGTTTCTACTTTGAAGTCAACCAAAGATTATATTGTTGGTTTATCAGAGGCTGAAAAAGAGTATCGTGAAATTCGTAAAAATATGGAAATGCAGAAAAAGGGTCTACTCTTATTTTACCTGGGCCAAAAAGTTTTCGACAAAGTTCACAAAATTGTTAACGACTCTCTCCCTCATGAACTTCGAAAGATTGGCAAGGCGTTGACTACGGAGTTGACCAGTGCGGAAGTTATTAATCTGTATTCAAGCATAAATAAAAAGGTACTCTTTAGCCTATATCCAATTAGTTTTGATGCTGATCAAGCAAGTAAGTTAAAAAGTTTTGAGGACCATGGCCAGTTATTAAACGAGTTGGTAATCGCAGAAACATATAGGTTCTTGGATGAGATTTTATCATCGAATGGAGTGGCCATACCAGCATTTGATAAATCTGCTGATCGTTTGAATAAAAATGGAACCGATGTAAGTGACGTCGATGCTGCTATCGCAAGGCAAAACAAAAATGATTTGGCAGAATTAACATCGGGAGTATCGAAAATCCCCAGTAAGATAAAAGATGCTTTTATTGAGGCGAACACTGTGCCCATGAAAACAATATGGTCATTTGTAAAAAAAGCCTGGGATAATATCAGTTACTTTGCTACTGATATTGTCAGCGAAGATAATTCTCTCCTTATTAAATCTTTCGGTAGTTATGAAAAAATGAAAGAGAAAATTGAGTCATATTTTGACGAGGTTATGGCTGAAGTTAAATTAGGATTTTCTCTAACTAGAGATCAAATAGTGCAGCGGGTGCTCAACAAATTTAATGCCGACTTCAAGGCTGATTATACAGCCTTGAAAATTGTGCATGAGTCGTTTGGTAAAATAGTTGATAAGTTATTAAAAACTAAGGACTTGATAATATACGAATCGTTGCCGCCAACGTATGGGTTAAGGCACTCATGGAAGGATTTGGAACTTGCAACAAGGGTGAATATGGCTCAGCAGGCAATGATAGCTGACACATTGGAGAAACAGTCACAGGGCCTACAAAATCAAGATAAATTAAATGAGTCGCAAAACAAAACTAGGGCTGAGATAGATAATAGGATCAGTAAAATTGCAACGGGACTTTAGATAAGTTCTAGTTAAAGCTATAATTTACACATGAAAGAGAAGTTGAGGGCAAGAAAAAAGGAGACTGTCTCGGAATTGCCGAGTGAGTCTATTTTTGACTCGACACCGGTTTTTGGTGAATATCAAAAGGATGGTGATAAAAAAGCGAAGGCTGCTGAATTAGAAAAGCACGCCAAAGAGATTGCTGAAGAACTTCACATAAGAGATTTGCTTGGAGATCAGGGGCAGAACACTAGGGATGTTGAAGCAGAAAAACAGGATCAGTCTTCGGACACGAACTTTAAGGGTCAGGAGACAAGGGGCGGTGTGGATTTAGCCAAGATGCATACTTTGATAGATCAATCACAAGAGCTCATATCTTGGAGAGATCAGACGAAGGAACGAATTAAGTCTTTATTGAAGAAAAAAGATGATGATTCGAAGGAGATGTTGGATCTGGCAAAGACCGAACTTAGATTGCTGAGGAGAGAACTAAATAAGCACCAGATCCAGATGGAAAAAGTAATCGACGGCAAAGGGGCGGATCTTGAGATTGGCAATCCAGTTCAAGATGTAAAAACGGCTATGGCAAGGGAGATTGTTTTACCGGAATTAGATTGGATTAAATTAAAGATTGAAAGTGGCATTGAAGAAGTTTTGCCATACGTTATTGTGGATCTGGAAGTGTCTAAGCCAATTAGTGAAATGACCCAGAAGGAGAAAGAAAAGATTGTTGATCGCGCCCTTGAGCCAGTTTTTGAGATGGCAAAGAAGCGTATTTTTGAATCCATGAGTGAGTTTGCTCGATGGGAGTTTAGACAGACTGGGACCATGATAGGTCAGCTCATAAACAGGAGGTTGAGGAAGCTCATTCCTGAGATTCTAGAGTTTTCCGCGGAGCGCACAGACAAAAGGGTAAAAAATATTATAGAGCAGGAGGAGGTAGAGAAGTTAAAGCGAGCCGAGCATGAAATGGAAATCAAAAAGTCTGCGGCGAGAAAGGAGACGGAAGCCAGAGAGGCTCAGGATAATGCATGGATGGTAGAGCACGAATTGCGAAAGGGTAAGGCAGAAGGATTGGGAGGTGTGTACCTTGGATCAAGCAATAATTATATTGCGCCCGCACTCGTTAATCAAGTATTTGGTAATCCTAAGCCGGTTAGTTCAGAGCAGTATGTAGAGGATTATCCGTTGATATACACAACTGTGAATTTTTTGCATGGCTGGATAGATTGGAAATGGGCAAAAAGAAATGAGAAGCTAAGATTGTTGTTGGACCAAACTCGGGATTTTAATTATGCGAGACGAGATTTTGAAAATTTTTTTGGCCGAGAAGTCGATAATGGTTTTAGGGAGATGCTTGAAAGACAAACAGTGCTCTTTTATGAAGAATGTTACGGTGAAAATGGCAAAGAGAAGGATATGAAGCCACAAGAATTTATTAGACAGTTGCAGGATCACATGAGAGCCATGATATATGGCAGTGAGAAGAGGTTTTTTGACCAACTTGCAGGAAGGTTTGATGAAGCCGTATCTGCCGATATTAAATTAACACATGGATTTGATAAATTATTGAACATGGCCGTCGTTAGATTTTTGCAGCTACTGACGAATCTGGAGATTATAGAAGAATATTTCAAAAAGAATGGTTTCATATTTAATTTCGACAAAGATGGGCGGATTGTAGAGGCTGATCCATCTACACAAAGTCCTGAGGTGATTTGGCCCAAAATTTAAGATAGGGGATATTGTGGCATTTGGTGCAGATGCTTTAGGTGGAAATTATGACTTTAATCCAGGAAGGGCTGTAGTGAGAACTATAACACCAGACTATATTGCCGATCTTTCTGTGGAGATGATAGATGGTTCGGACAAGGGTAAGATATATGCTCTACAGTCAAAGTATACCCATAGAATTAGCCGGCCGGAGTTTGGATTTAGAAAACTTGATCCCGCTATCATTAGATTTTTTGGAGATAACGAAGAGCAAGCAAAGAAGAATATTATGCTAGAAGTGAACGGTTCTGTCACAAGGATATTAAGAAAAAAGGAGGCTGAATATAACGTAGCAAGTCCCAATTTTTGGACTCACATGGATAGCACAATTAAAGATAGGCTCTTAGATGAGCTGCTTGATTTGTATCGTACTGTCGTTACGCCGATTAATTTTCCATCGTTGAGAGATACTTTTACTCAAGCTTTAGATATAATAATCAAAAAAGAGGTAGATAAATTACAGCCAGAGCAGCCTCACGATCCATACCTGAATGGGCGGATGTAGGATTTGACTCACGGAAGATTTTACTGTATTTTTTGGCTGTGGATAAAAAGCGCAAGCGAAAAAATTATTTTCTTAAAAAACAGCGTGTCTTCGTTGGCATGTCTGGCGGCGTGGATAGTTCTGTTTCAGTTGCACTTTTAAAAGATCGGGGTTTTGACGTAACTGGGGTTTTTATAAAAACTTGGTCACCAGATTGGTTGCCTTGTACTTGGAGAGAGGAGAGGCGGGATGCGATGAGGGTTACGGCTAAACTTAAAATTCCACTTATCACTTTGGATTTGGAGAAAGAATATAAAGAGAGGGTGGTGGATTACATGATTACAGAATACCGATCCGGACGAGTTCCAAATCCAGATGTCATGTGTAACAAAGTTATCAAGTTTGGTGGCTTTTTTGACTACGCAATGAATCATGGCGCGGATTTTGTGGCGACAGGACATTACGCCAGAGTCGTTAGGGCTTCTCCTCAGACAAACAATAGTTTGCCGTCTCCTGCGGGCGACAACTATCTGCACTCTCGACCTATCGGCCCCTTCGGAGACCAAGCCCGAGCGGTCTGCGAGAGTTTGTCTTCAAAGAACCCTAACTCCTCTTGGCTTTGCACATCTGTTGATCGTGAAAAAGATCAGACATACTTTTTGTGGACTCTTACACAGAGAGAACTTTCAAGAACACTTTTTCCAATCGGCCACTTACAAAAGTCTGACGTCAGAAAGTTGGCGAGGAAATTTGATTTACCGAATGCAGAGAAGAAAGATAGTCAGGGGCTCTGTTTTATGGGAAAGATCGATGTTAAGGAATTCTTGAAACATTATATTAAGGAAAAGACGGGGAGAGTTTTGAATGAGGATGGTGAAGTTATTGGTGTACATGAAGGCGCGGCATTCTACACTTTAGGCGAGAGACATGGTTTTAATATTATAAATAAGAGTACTAATGACTTGCCGCATTATGTTATTCATAAAGACATTAAAAAGAATATTTTAGTTGTGTCGCAAAAAAGGGACGAAGGTGAAATCTTAAAGAAAGAAGTTATGGTCAAGAATGTTAACTGGAATCAAGGGTTAGAACCAAATCTAAAGAAAAAATTTAAGGCCAGAATTCGCTATAGGCAAGAGTTACAGGACTGCATGATCGGGGGGATTAAGGGTGGTCAATATAAAATAATTTTCGATAAAGGACAGGTGGCGCCGGCGCCTGGCCAATCGGTTGTTATTTATGAAGACGGTGTCTGTTTGGGTGGTGGGATTATTGTTTAGGTGTTGACCATCTTTAAATCACGAAATACGTTAAATTTCCAAGTCCTCGGGTCGGAAAACAGAGTTGAAGTCTGAGTCTCACCTTGCTCAACCCCAGGGAGGTTTTTAGCGTTCGGCATGGAAGCCTCACTAAAACTCCCGTAAAACTCAAGCAGTTGAGTTTTACCTCAACCAGAAATTGAAAATTTAACGTATTTCGTGATTTAAACCACTTTCAATCTGATGTGAGTATATACAAATTACTTTGGGTTGGAGTACTCATTTGCTATACTAATTTTATGGAATCACTAAACAGAAGGGCTAGCCGCAAAATTGAACTTGCACCAGATGAAGAGGTTGCTAAACATTCTATTGAACGTCTTGTTGATGAGATAAGCGAGCCGACTGACATAGCGGATGTGTCTTGTAAAAGAGAAAAGGTGAATCAAGAAGCTTTGGAGAAGGCTGGGGAAATTTTGAAACAGTTGGAGGACGAGGATATTGACCGCTTGAGTCCGGAGTTGCAGCAAATGCACTTGAAAACGGCCATTGAGGATATGGAACGAGAAATAAAGATCAAATATACTGGTAAGTGGGCGAACCTAAAGGATTTTTGGTCAGTCGCTTTTCGTAGAGATAAAGAGGAAGCTCTCAGCGATTTGCAGTACGCTAAGGATTCTATTCAAGTTCTGTCTGTCATGAACAGGGCGCAAGCAGTATTGCCCGAGGGTGTCGAGGCGCCAGAAGTAACTGCTATTGAAAAGATAAAAAAAGAGGTGGATATTTTAGTAAAGTTGCGAGAGGAATTGGAGGAAAGAATAGATGGTAAAGTCAAATCGTTCTTTCGCACAAAACGGGAATCCAGTCTCGATTGGTTCTGGAAAAATAGCGCCCACCGTACTCTTCTCGAGAAGCAGTTACTCGCCACCTCTTCAGATGGAAAAAATTTGTTGAGTATGGAAGACTACTTTGTTTTTTTGGATATTGAACTTGAGGTTGTGCAGGAGAGAATTGCCACTTTGCATCGCCAGATGGAAGGACACATATCGGGGAAACTCATCGATCAAGACTTTTCCAAAATGTCTCAAGATGAAGTGGCGGGAATTATTATAACTGAAAAAGATTTGGATCGAGAAAGAGTTATTGACTATGATTCTAGGGTTACAGGTAAAAATATAGCCTCTATGACCGCGCGGGAGTTAGAACTTGAAAGAAAATTGTTTGAAGAATCTAAGGAACGATTTTATGAAAAGAAAGTTCTAGAGTTTATAAAAAATAACAAAGAAAGAGTGCTAGAGCTTGCAGATACGTCGATTTTTTTAGAGGTACAAACACATCTGGCTGAAATCGATGAGAGTGATCCTAAGTTTGAATTTGATAACAAAAGTAGACAAGGTTTAAACGAGACGCTGAAGATGCGTGTCATATTTAGCGCCCTTACAAGTTTGGGGGTGCGAAATCCGGTGACAACTCATGTCGGTGATAGTGAAGGCAAAATCATTTCAGTCCTCGCGGGTGTTCTGGAGTTAAAAATTGACGACGAAAATTTCCAAAATAAAGTTAGCAAAATTACAGAGCGGTGTTTGGGGCCGAAATGGGAGAATGGTGAGGTTTTAAAGCTGCGAAATACTCCTGACTCGGACTCCGTTAAGATTTTTTCTGGTGGTGTTATGCAGCGTGTGCAATTTGATATTAACCACAATCCTAGGCGATTGCAATATATTATGAATGACGGTATCACCAAAGTAATTGATGGTGTGTTCGATAAAGACTCTTGGTGGCCACATCCGCTGGGAGTTATAATTATGGATTCTTACGGAAATTTATTATTGAATGGAAAAGATTTGATTTCTGATAGAGAGTTTTGGAGGAGCAGGATTGACGTGGAGAGTATACCAGCGGGTATTTTGTGGCATGACTTAAGTGATAATGGAGTTTTTTTGAATGGAAAAAAGGTGGGTGAACTACCAATGAGTGGAAGGGGACAACCACCCCAACATTTTTCTGGGTTAAGTAAAAATGGCGTAGTGATGCAGCGTCAGCTTGGTGGGGTTGGTGATGAACATAAAAAAGATGCCGGCATATATATTAATGGTGAACAGGTTTTAAATGATTACGGTTTCGCTTTTAATGTAAAGGCTGTTGTCTCCAAAGACTTTGTTTTTGCATGTTATAAAAAAGTGGACATGCACAGCGACAGTGCTAAGATATTATTAGATGGTAAATATCCAATTAAGATAATTTCAGATTCGCCAATAGTGGAGTGGTGGGTTCATCCGCGCGGGATCGTAGTGCTCAATAAGGATAAAGAATTTAGATTTTACAGTTTTGAGAAGGTTGCTCAGGAGGTTAGATTGAAAAATAAGTTTAATGATGTTTTGTCTGAAAAAGGATTCAAGGTGATTCCAAATATGGAAGATATTAATGCTAACCGCTATGGAGAGAAGTTGTGCTGGTTTAATGAGAATAATTATGACAAGATTCGCGCTGCGGTGATTAGCGCAATTTACAATAAGGATGCGGAGGCATTAGATAATTATTTGAGAGAAGAAAAACAAAAGTACATTAGTATTGTTCAAAACGCGTTGGCTGAGTATCATGATCATTAAGTTTAAGGTGGCCAATGAAAAGTGAAAAAATAAGATCACAAAAGAAAGAAGGTCAGGGTCAGGGTAGTATAGAGCAAACTCCGACCACTGCCGCTATACCAAACATAAATTTGCTGAGCGCTGAAGAGTTAAGTAGATACAAAGTTGAGGATTTAGCTGATGAAACGCGGCAGCTTACTGATTTTTCGCGTGTAGACGATATGGCGACAAAGGAAGATCTTGTGGCCGAGGCGGCTAAAATTAAAGAAGAGATTGAAAGAATGGATGAGCAGACAATGAGCGTCGACATGCTTCACGCGAAACTTCTAGTGACCCTTAAAGACGCTAGAGGAGAGCTCGAGAATCTTCGTGGCCAATCCCGTTTTAAATTTATTTCGAAAACTAAGAAAGATTGGCGTAAATCAAAAGAAGAAGAGTTGGTTGCTGAGATAGCTGTCAATGAGACCGATCTTAAGGCTCTTGCATTAAAACACAAGCGACCATTACTCGATATTGAGAACCGTCCGCTTCGGTTTGATATGGAGCTTGAAGAAATTACAACTGAAATTGGTGCTTTAGAGGTGTTGCGAGACGAACTTAAAAAAGACACTAGACTTGTGGAGGACGCGCCGAGATTTGTGAAAAAAGGTTTTGAAAAATTCGTGAACTTTTTGAGCAATTTTTTTGGTCAACCTTATGATAAGGTGATGTCACTTCATCAAATTGAATTGGATCTTATCCGAAAAAGAATAAGAGGGCTTGTTGCAAAACTTAACGCAGGGCACTTGAATAGTGAGGAAAGAACGGATGAGATATCGAGTTTGGACGAGGGAGAGATGAGGTATAAAATTCGGGTTTTTGATTCGAATATAAAAAGTTTGCCGAAGCGAGTTGAACAAGAGATTGAAGAGGAGGCGAAGGATATATATTACAAAGAGCAGTTTGCTGAATTTATCAAAGAGCAAGAGGAAGCGATAAAACATACGGCTGGTAATATTGCCAGATTCATGTATATACCAATTTTTGCAGATCCAACCGATCCTAGTTATAACGACAGGCTTTTCCTCCAAATGGCTACGACTAATATGGAAGGTCTTAAGCATGAAATAAAGTATAAAATGAGTGAGTCAATGAGAGGCGCATTTATTTGGAAGAATGAGAATTTTATTGATGAGAGTAACAGACGAGCGTTTAATCGTTTTTTGCGTAGCCAAACGGTGATCAATATGGTAAACAGAATTATTGACGAGGTGATACAGAGTAGAGTAATGTATTTGACGAAGGGAAAATAAAGTTTAATAGGACTATATGACATCAAAAGAGGTTAGGCAAAAATATTTGGAATTTTTTAAGAAGCGGAGACATGCGATTATCCCGTCTTCACCCATAATTCCTGAGAACGACCCGACAACCTTATTTACCGGTTCAGGTATGCAGCCCATGATCCCATATTTGCTTGGACAGAAGCATCCATTGGGGACGCGGATTGCTGACTCGCAAAAGTCATTTCGTACCGTTGATATTGACGAGGTTGGTGACAATCGACATACAACATTTTTTGAAATGCTTGGTAATTGGTCTCTCGGCGATTATTTTAAGAAAGAGCAAATACCCTGGATATTTGAGTTTTTAACGAAAGAGATTGGAATTGACCCGGAGAAATTATATGTCACCACATTCATTGGTGATGATAAAAATAATATACCCAAAGATACTGAGACCGCGGAAATTTGGAAAGGACTTTTTGAAAAAGCCGGGGTGGATGCTAAGGATGTTGAAATTGGTAGCGAAAAGAATGGTTATGAACTTGGCATGCAGGAGGGAAGGATATTCTATTATGACGTAAGCAAAAATTGGTGGAGTAGGGCGGGAGTTCCTGATAAGATGCCTGTGGGTGAACCTGGCGGTCCTGACACAGAAATGTTTTACAGATTTACGGATCTTGCCCACGACACTAAATATGGGAAATACTGTCATCCTAACTGCGATTGCGGACAGTTCATTGAGATTGGTAACAATGTGTTCATGGAGTATAAAAAGAACGTAGACGGGACCTTTTCTAAGCTCCCACAAAGGAATGTTGACTTTGGTGGCGGACTGGAGAGAATTATAGCCGCATCAATCAACACGCCGGATATCTTTCAAATTGATATCTTTAAACAAATTATAAACACACTCGAAAGACTTTCTGGTAGGTCATACCATGATCAAAAATACACAGCGTCATTTAGAGTCATTGCTGATCACGTCCGCGCAGCATCATTTCTCATGGCCGATGGAGTAAATCCTTCTAATACAGATCAGGGCTATTTTACTCGAAGGTTGATTAGAAGAGCGGTAAGATTTTGGGACAAGTTAGGGATTCAAAAAGGTGGATTGGCAGAGTTGGTTGGTCCACTTCTTAATTTCTATCAGGATTCATATCCACTAGTATATGAAAAAAGGGAGCAGATTAAAGACGAGGTCGCATCTGAGGAGGAGAGGTTCCGACAGACGCTTGCTCGCGGTCTAAAACATTTTAATGAATTAACTGGCAATTTAATAACTGGTCAGGATGCATTTATACTTTTTACAACATATGGATTTCCGGTTGAGGTTACTCAAGAACTAGCCAAAGAGAGGGTAATGAAGGTAGATATGGGGGAGTATGATAAGGCAATGAAGGAACACCAGGCCTTGTCGCGTTCTGGGTCAGAGCAAAAGTTTAAAGGAGGATTGGCAGATCACTCTAAGCAAACAGTGCAATATCACACAACCCATCACATTTTACTTAAGGCACTTCAGAGCGTGCTTGGACCGGAAGTTCATCAAAGGGGATCAAATATAACTGCCGAGCGTTTGCGTATAGATTTTGCTAGTCCCCGTAAGATGACGGACGACGAGAAAAAAAAGGTTGAGGAGATTGTTAACCAAAAGATTCAGGAGAATCTACCGGTTATCAGGACAGTAATGAAGAAAGAGGATGCTGAAAATTTTGGAGCAGAGCATGAATTCAACGCTAACTATCCTGAAATGGTAACAATTTATTCTGTTGGACCAAAAGATGCGACCATAGGTGAACCAAAAATTAAAGAGGCGTTTTCAATAGAATTTTGTGGCGGACCACACGTTACAAATACAGAGGAAATAGCCCACACTGGTGTATTTAAAATTATAAAGGAGGAGGCAGTCGCAACGGGGATAAGGCGAATTAAGGCAGTTGTGGTATAATTTAGGCATGTTTGGTTTCTTTGGTAAAGATAAAGGAGATTCTACACTTATTATTGATGTCGGTAGTGGAAGCATAGGAGTCGCCTTGGTAAATTTGGGGGATTCAGTACCAATTTTAAAATACCAAATAAGGCAAGACCTGGTATTTCAGAAGGATTTAAATTCTAGAAATCTTTTTTCTTCTACGATCAAAACATTGAGTAGGATTCTTGAACAGTATCATCGGGCTGGTCAGCCGAATCCAAAACGTATATATTGTTATTTGTCTTCTCATCTTTCTCTGTCGCAAACTCGGATAATCAGATCAAAATTTGAAACTCCCTATATTATTAATCGATCTTTTGTAAATAACATAGTCGAAAAGGAGTTAAGTGCTTTTAAAAATGAACACACTGGGAAGTATAAAAACAGTTCAATTTTAATTGAAAGGAAGCTCATGTCTTTAAAATTAAATGGTTACTCTGTTTCTGAAATTGACAATAAGATGGTGCACGAGATAGAGCTTTCGGTTTTCTTTACCCTTATGTCCACTGGCGTTGAAAATGAGATCAGGCATATCGTGGCCGATTTCTTTCATCATAAGATTTTGGAGTTTCATTCTTTTTTATTTGCAAACTTCGCGACTACAAGAGATTTGCTTACAGAAGAGAAAGAATATGTTTTTATAGATATTGGCAGTGAAATATCCGATTTTTCAGTAGTTAGAGATGGCGTATTAGAAGCGTCTATTTCCTTTCCTTTGGGTAAAAATTCTGTAATTCGAAAATTATTAAAAAATGCTGGTGGCGAAAAAGTGTTATTAGATTCACGATTGAACATTTACAATTCAAATCTTTTGAATAGTGATGATGATCGTCGTTTTTTGGATCTACTCCGATCAGCAGGTGATGATTGGATGAGAGCAATGGAAAAAGCCGCTTATGGTACGTCGACAAACAAGAGATTGCCACAGAAGTTTATTGTGATTTCTGATCAAGATGTATCAAAAATATTTAAAGAATTTTTAAGTTCTCTGAACTTAACACATTTGACCTTATTTGATCGTAATCCCGAAATTACTTTTCTTAAAGATTTAGATATCAACAAATTTATTGATAATAGAAGCGGTATCGTAGGTGATCCATTTTTGACAATAGATGCTTTATTTTTAAAAAAAGATTTTAAGATATAAAATCAAATATGAGTAAAAAAATATTTCAAGATATAATTACTAAAGCGGTTGGGTCAGTGCACGAAGAGGTTTCTGTAGATGGAAATAAAGGCCGTGTTTCTAATCGACCACGACGAGGTGTAGGCAACAAGTTTCTTGTTTCCGTTAGCCTGATTGTCCTGGGCGCAGTAGTCGTTTTGGCACTATTTTTATTATTTTCATCTTCGTTTTCAAGAGTGTCGCTTAAGGTTACTACTAGTCGGAAAGTTTTTGATTTAAATGATAAAATCACTCTTAATAAAAACGGCATGAACGGAGACATTAAGTACGACATTATGAAGCTGGAAGACTTAGAGTCTACTAAGGTTTCAATTACGGGGTCTAAAAGAGTACAAAGGAATGCGATTGGTGTAGTTACAATTTATAATTACGGTAAAACTGTTCAAAGGTTGGTAATTGGTACTAGAGTTGAAACCAACGACGGTAAAATTTATAAGATTCAGAAGGCTATTTTGGTGCCATCAAATAAGTTGGGTACCGGTAGTGTTGATGTGGCGGTGCGAGCTGAACAAGCAGGTGACAATTATAATATTCCACCATCCGATTTTATACTCCCGGGATTAAAAGGAGGAACTAAATTTGATTTGATTCGAGCCAAATCTCATAAGAATATCATCGGGGGGTTTGTTGGTGAAATAAAAACTGTATCACCGGCTGATCTACAGAAGGCGAGACAACAACTTAGAGAAGTAATAACACAAAAACTTACAAAGAATGCAATTCTCCAGGTTCCAAAGGGTTTTATTCTTTACAGTGACTCCATGTTTCTTTCTTTTACAGACAACGTAATTGATAACTCAGCTCTGGTAGATTCGACCGAGGGTCAAGCGTCACTCACAATGAGTGGTGCACTCAGCTCAATTATAATAGATCAGAATGAACTTAGAAACTATTTAGTCTCAAAAACGATTCCCGATCTTAATAAAAATGTCAAGGTTATTTTGTTGGGTCTTGAAAAGCTCGATTTCCACGTTTTGAATAAGGAAAAGGTCGTCTTAGGTGGTGATCAATCTATTAAGGCTGATATCTCAGGAAGTATCCGAATTATTTGGGATTTTGACGACATTATGTTAAAGGACAAGCTAGTTGGAATTAAGAAATCTAACTATCAAGATGTTTTTAGACAATTTTCCTCAATAGAAAAAGCCGAAGCGGTTTTTAGTCCATCGTGGGCGTTATATTTTCCCAATGATCCCCAAAGAATCACAATAGATAAAGGTTTTTAGATTATTTGTATTAAGACTTGACTTAGAATGCACCAATCTGCTATGATGTCCGAGCAATTTGAATATGGAAAATAATTCACCAAAAGACCACATAGACCAAGAAATAGATGGATTAGTGGTTGAGGCTCTGCCTAATATGATGTTTCGTGTAGATATCGGAGGGGGCAAGATTCTTTTAGCATATCTTGCCGGTAAAATGAGAATGAATAGAATTAAGGTTCTTATAGGAGACCGTGTACGGATCAAACTTGATATATATGGAGAGCGTGGGAGAATTATTAGAAGATATTAGATTTACATTTAAATGAAAGTAAGATCGTCATTAAAGAAATTATGTGCAAAATGTAAAATGGTTAAGCGTAAAGGTTGCCTTTATGTTGTGTGTGATAAGCCTAAACACAAGCAAAGGCAGGGTTGAGTTTAGTATGTGGGAAAATAGTAAATCATAAAGATAAAATGAGAATTTCAGGAATCACAGTAGCAGATAATAAAAGACTCGAGACGGCCCTAACTGCCGTCTATGGAATTGGGAGAAAATTATCTCAGAAAATTTTAGACGAACTCTCTATTCTACATGGGAAAAAGGCTTCGGAGTTAACACCAGATCAGGAAAACTTTCTTCGTAAACGAGTTGAATCAGAAAAAATAGAAGGAGA
>JACQCV010000022.1 GCA_016201465.1 Candidatus Vogelbacteria bacterium
GGTCGTTAATACCCACAGGCGTTGCTGTTCGTAGTTTAATTTTTTACTTGATCGACACTGGTTCGTCCAAGGCGGTTAAGGTCGAAATGCAGCTTGGCGAAACCAAGGGTGGGGTCGTCCGTTATGCTAATTATTATTCGACTGTAATTCTGAGAGGATCGTATAAATGATTATGATTAGAGCAGAAAAAAATAAAAAAGTAAATAAACAAAACGGGCAGGCACTTCTGATGGCCGTAGTACTTTTTTTGTTTTTATCGACGACGTTCATTGTGGGTATTTCTGATCCGATTTTGAGACAAGCCAATATAACTCGCGATTTTTTGACGTCCCGAAAGAGTTATTTTGCTGGCGAGTCAGGTATAGAAGATGTAATTTATAGAATTAAAAAAAATAAACAAATATCGGCTAGTGGAACACTTGCACTTGATGGTTCTACTGCATCGGTTTCAGTCGTCAGTTCAACCAACACAAAGACCATAAGTGTCTCGGCCAATAATTCGAGTATAGTTAGGAAAGTGACCTCTATTCTTAAGGCCGGTACTGGAGTGTCATTTTTTTACGGAATACAATCCGGTCAGGGCGGATTTGTTCTTAATAACAATGTTAAAATTAATGGCAATGTGTTCGCCAATGGTCCAATATTGGGTGCCAATGGTGTTACGATTACGGGCAGCGCGATATCTGCGAGCAGCTCTTCTTTAGGTAGTAGCATAGATGATGTGACGGTTGGTGCTAATGGTATTGGAGATACTGCTGCCTATAGTGTTACCAATTCAACTGTTGCCGGTGGGCTTTATTGTCAGACGGGGTCTCACAATAACAAGACATGTAATACTTCGAAGGTTGTTCCAGACCCAGTGGGTATGCCTGTATCGGATCTTGATATTACGCGTTGGAAAAATGATGCAGTTTTGGGTGGGACAATAAACGGAAATTACACTATTACATCGTCAACCTCTCTTGGTCCCAAGAAAATAGTTGGAAATCTTGTGATTGATGGTAAAAAAACTTTAACGTTGACTGGTGTACTTTGGATTACGGGTAACGTAACGATGAATAATGGTGCTTCAACTACTTTATCATCTACTTATGGTTCGAATAGTGGCGTTATTGTTACTGACGGAATTGTCTCTGTTTCAAATAATTCCAGTTTTGGCGGAACAGGTCAGTCTGGGACTTATATCATGGTTTTGACTACTAGCAATTGTCCAATAAGTCAGAGTTGTAACGGATCTTATGCCGTTGATGTATCAAACAATGCTGGTGCTGTCATATTGAATGCTCAGAATGGTACCGTCCATTTAAACAATAATGCAACGATCAAGGAGGTCGTAGGACGTGAAGTCATATTTGATCCAGGATCAATTGTTACTTACGATAGTGGTCTCGCTAATGAGAATTTTTCAAGTGGACCCTCTGGTGGTTGGAATATAAATAGCTGGAATGAAACTCAATAAGTGCTAAAATATTTTCATGTCAAAAAGCAAAAAATTAGTAGTGGGAAATTGGAAGATGAATCCGCTTACTTACAAAGAGGCAGAAGATCTCTATTTATCGATTTGGGATGGAGTCGGCAAATGCAAAAATGTTAATGTCGCTATCACTGTCCCGCTCGTTTTTTTGCGTGGTCTTAGCTTGATAAAAAAAAGTAATGTTTCGTTAGGAGCACAAGACTGTTTTCCGGGTGAAATCGGGCCATTTACGGGAGCTGTTTCTGTTAGGATGATAAAGGAGCTCGGCGTGCAGTTTGTGATTATTGGGCATTCAGAGCGTCGTGCGATGGGGGATAGTGATCAACTTATTAACGAGAAAATTAAGTCTGCTTTGCTAAACAACCTTAAAGTGGTTGTGTGTGTTGGAGAGTCTATCCGTGACGAGTCCGGAGATTACTTGAACTTTATAAAGAACCAACTTATTACAGACCTTAGTAAGGTTAAGAGGAATTTATTAAAGAATCTGATGGTGGCATACGAACCAGTTTGGGCAATCGGTAAAGATGCTTTGCGACCTGCGGTACCGGAGGATGCCGTCGAAGTTGCAATCTTCATAAAAAAAGTAATATCAGAAATATTTGGTCGTGCTGTGGGAATAAAGGTACCGGTGATTTATGGTGGATCTGTCGACCCTAAGAATTGTGGTAATTATTTACATGATGGGGTCATCAATGGATTCCTAGTCGGTAGAGCTAGTTTGAGTTCTGAAAAGTTTCTGGAAATTATAAAAATCACAGATGAAATTTAAAAGCATAAGAGATGCGGGAGAGCTCTTTGGTAAAAAAGTTTTGCTGAGGCTAGACTTGAATGTTTCGCTTAAAGATGGTGCAGTGTTTGATGACTTTCGCATTAAAGGATCGCTGCCAACTCTCAATTATTTAAAAGACGCGGATGCCAAAATTATTATACTTAGTCATCTTGGAGAGGGGGGAACCGAAACCCTACGACCTGTTGCGGATTATTTAAAAGTTTCACTGTTACCGATTAAGATTGATGTTTCATTGAAGGATAGGGTTGCACACATGCAGAATGGTGAAGTAATAATTTTGGAAAACTTAAGACAAGATAAAAGAGAAGTGGTTAATGACCCTGAGTTTGCTAAAGAGTTGGCGAGTTTGGGCGATATATATGTTAATGACGCCTTTTCGGTATCTCACAGGAATCATACGTCGATTGTCGCACTGCCTAAACTGTTGCCACATTATGCGGGTTTTTTACTTCAATCCGAGGTTGAGAATCTATCAAAGTTATTTAATCCGGATCATCCATTTCTGTTTATTTTGGGTGGGGCAAAGTTTGAAACAAAAATAAATTTAGTTAAAAAGTTTTTGGATATTGCGGACAAGATTTTTATTGGCGGCGCTCTCTCTAACACGATTTTTAAGAAGATGGGATACGAAACAGGGGTATCTTTGGTTGATGAAAAAGAGATGAATCTAGATTTTGTCCTAAATAACAAAAAGATCGTTTTACCGATGGATGTAACTGTTAGAGATGCCATGGGTGATAGTGTGAAATTGCCAGACCAGGTTTTGAAGAACGAAAATATTTTAGATATGGGTCCAGAGTCACTAGAGGCTACAAAGAAGATGATTGATGACGCAAAATATATTTTGTGGAATGGCCCGATGGGGAATTTTGAGAAAGGCTTGAAGCAGATTACTGAGGATTTAGCGACACATCTGTCCAAATCAGGAGCTAAGACCATTGTTGGCGGGGGAGATACCTTGACAGCGATCCGTGATTTGGACCTCGTAGACAAGTTTACTTTCACTTCCTCAGGCGGTGGTGCTATGCTTGATTTCTTAGTCAATGGAACCCTACCAGGCATAGAGGCCTTGACTTTCTAGATCATGTATGCTATAATCTCAGCGGACAAAAGTTTCTTGGAAATTCAAAACAAAAAACAAATCCGCCTTATATTAAGACGGTCGTACGCTTGAGCGACCTCAGGCAAATAGATATACCACCGAAGCGTGAAGCTTTGGGTGGTCGAGGAGGTATGCGATGAAATCCATCGTGCGCCGGACTCTGTCTGTTCATAAGGAGCACGAGTTGCTCCAGAAGCTTGAGGCCGCTGGTCTCACAGATACTCTCGCCCAGATGGTCATCGACTGCAAGGGGAATGCCCTTGCTCTGAGAATCGTTAAGTTGGTTGGGAACCAGAAACCCGAAGTCAAGCCTGAGGAACCGCGGAGATTTACGAAAGCTGACTTAAAGGCACTTCTCAATGGTGAGATTAGGCTTTCATTTGTTGATATCGCTTCACACACTGATTTGTGGAAGGCTTTTGCACAGAATCCCGATCGGGTCTACTTGCACACAGTATTGCGTTGGCTTTCGAATCGCAATGATTCTATCGCTGAAGTTGAGAAGGCCCAGAACGCCGGCGTCGCATTCCGAAGCATTATGCATTATATGGCGGTCTGGAATATTCGTACGATTGTGGAGCAAGTGCTACAGATGAGTCCGAAGGAAAATTCCAAGTGCGCAAATTCTTTCGCCGTGAGCTTGTTGGTTGCAGGCAGGGTTTGTGACCTTCAGCAAACTGATCCTGAGTTCTTTGCGAGGATCAGGAACTACTTGCAGGAGATTTTGCAGTTTGGCAGTTATTCGGGCTACCATGCTCTGAAGGATTTCTTCAACATGGCTGCGGCAAATGATGCCGCTCGAGGGATATCCAAGAGCTACCACAGCAATTGCACTGGCTGCGGTCCGAACTGCGATTGTAGAGACTGAGGTTTCGTTAGGAGTTTAACGTCCCCCGCGCAAATTTTTCGCCCAAGTGGTGAGAGGTTTGCCGGGGGTTTTTAGTTGACGGATATAGCAAGATATGATATTGTTACGGGGACAAGTTTGATCTTTATAAACAAGCACGATAAATTTAAAACAATCGAAAGGATACGGTCATGACAGCAAAGGATAATTCGGGTAGCGTTTCCATCGTTTTGCCTCCGTTCAAGATTAATCTCTTCCAAAAGCCCTATGGCAATGAGGCATACTCTCTCAAGGTGGGTGAAGATGGAAGCCTAACGGTTGGTGGAAAGATTGTAGAGTTTCATCCCTGGGATTTGGTCCAAATGACAATTGCGGTTGGCCTTGTCGGTCAATTTTCCGCTATCATTAGGACTGGCAAATCCAGTCTCGTTGTCAAGAATCCACTTAAGATTGAAGGGAAAGTTCATTCAGAGAACGCGGCTCACATCCAAAGTCTTTTGCAGGATAGCGAAAACGAAAAGGTTTATCTCTCTGGTGTGACGTTTGTTCCTGATCCGGAGCTTGAGGAGTCTTATATTCCAAATCCGAATAGTGGTATTGTGATCACCGAACTAATCAATGCGTATGTGATGCGTCTCTGGACCGTGCGTTTGGTGACACGAAATAGTGTGACTCGGCTAGTAGTGACGCAGAAGGACGTTGCACGTCCAGACGGACTTAATGGTAAAGATGGAGATAAGGATGTGCTAGATAATTTTTTGAACGAGTATGGCGGTGACTTATTGTGAAACCTATCCCGTAGTGAAAAATGGTATTGGTGCGAAGCACCAGCGCAAAAGCGCGATGTCATTTTCTACTACGGGATTTCTTTTTTCAATTTTTGATAAATAATGGTGGCATGGTCAAAATAAAGATAGATATTTTATATGAGGACGACAGTGTTTTGGTTATAAATAAGCCGGCTGGTTTAGCCGTGCATGATGACGCAAATGGTAACCAAAAAAATACTGTTGTTAATTGGATTTTAAAAAAATATCCAAAAGTTAAGAAAGTGGGGGAAGACGAATCTCGTCCTGGAATTGTGCACAGACTCGATAAAGATACCAGTGGCGTTTTAATAATCGCCAAGACACAACAGGCTTATGAATTAATTAAACAGCAATTTCAAAATCACCAGGTTAAAAAGGTATATCTGGCAATTGTTTATGGTGATATTAAAAAGGATGTAGGGATAATTGACCGTCCAATTGGGCGAAGTAAGAACGATTTTCACGCTAAGGCAACTGGTAGTGTAGCTCGCGGTGATCTGAAGCAGGCGGTTACTTATTATAAAGTTATCGAACATTTTCCCGGTTATACTTTATTAGAAATCCGTCCGAAGACTGGCCGAACGCATCAGATTAGGGCACATTTGAAATCTATAAGTTATCCGATAGTTTGTGATTCGGTATATGCAAAAGGAAGAGTCTGTTTGGACAAATTAAAAAGGCAGGCGTTGCACGCGTATTCTACAGAATTTATTTTACCTAATGGAAAGGACATTAAGGTTGAGGCGTCGATACCCAGCGATCTTTCAGCGGCTCTTGCTAATCTCAGGCGATTGTGATAGATTCTTTACTACTTATGCAACTAAATAACATCAAAGTTTCCCCTATTAATATAGAGGCAAGAAAAAAAATTAATATTAGACCGGGCGATACCGTCAGGGTTTCTTTGAAGATCAAGGAAAAAGATAAAGATAAAATCAAGATTCGTATTCAAGATTATGAGGGTTTGGTGATTGCCGTTAAGCATGGTAAAGAAAACGGTGGGACTTTTACAGTTAGGAAAGTTGCTAGTGGCGTTGGTGTCGAGAGAATTTTTCCCCTTTATTCTCCAGTCATAGATAAAATTGAAATAAGAAAGAAATCTCGAGTAAGGAAGGCTAAATTGTATTACATTCACGACAAAGCTGCTAGAGAGATTAGCAGGAAGATGAGGAGAAGCGCTATGGTGTCGGAGGCGGTGGAAGAGACAGCCAAAGAGGTTGAAGAAACAAAATAGAATTTAAAAAAGAGCGCTCGCGCTCTTTTTTGTTGGCAAAGTTTTCAATTTCATATATATTAGATGAACGAATATGCGCGGGTGGCGAAATTGGTAGACGCACTACCTTGAGGTGGTAGCGGCCGCAAGGCTATGGAGGTTCAAATCCTCTCCCGCGCACAGCGAGCGAAAAGAACGAGCACGGAGCGAGTCAACTGCTGGGCTCGCGTGGGATGATTTCAGATGGACTAGAAAAGTCAGCATATGAGATTCTTGGGCTGGTTTTTTGCAATAACCGTTGAATCTATAGTATAATTTGGTGGTGAAATCAGTTAAATCTAAGAAAACTGCTAAGATTGATAAAAAATTAGCAATAGGTTTTTTTGTTTTTCTAATGTTTCTAATGGCGGTCACGGCTTATTTCCTTGGTGGGTCAGAAAAATTTACCTTTTTTAGGGCACTCCAGGCGGCTGTTGTTCAAGTGGGGTTAGTAATTTCTCCGGCTATGCCCACTGTAGGCACAATATATCCAGACCATGTTGAGAAGGGTGACACAATTGTAGTTCGTATCCAGGGAAAAGATTTTATAAGCGGCTTTGATCCCGTAGAAAAGATAACATTGTCACATAGAGGGGAAACAGCGGTGGTTTACTCTGCCGATGTGAATGTTAAAGATGAGAAACAGTTGTCGTCAACCATAGACACCTCATCCCTGCCAGTCGGATTATATGACCTCAGGGTTGTAAACCAGTTTATGGGTAGAGATATAGTAAGTACGACAGCAACTTCATTATTAATTTCTCCCAAAGTCGAATTGACTGATGGTGCGTCGCTTCCTATTATCCATACCACGTTGGAGTCTGCTCTTGACTATGCCGTGCCAGAAACAGTTGGCATAAGTAATAAATACACAACAGGAGGGTCTCTCACGATGGACCTGCCAAGTAATTTTTTATCTGATGATTCAAAGATCTTAAATCTAAAGGTTGATGCTTTTGATTACAAGAGCTATGTTGTGGGTGCTGGCGATTCGGGGACAGATATGCCTAATAATATGGGCGATATTGGGGCTGTATATGATATTAAATTTTCTACTTCTGACAACCAGCCTGTGGCTAGCACAGATAAGCAAATTATGCTGTCTTTTAAGTACGATCCTGCGGTATTGGCCCAAAAAGGTATCACCCCATCTACTCTTAAGATTTATCATTGGAACGTAAGTACTGGTGCATGGGAGGCTGTATCAAATTCTGTTGTGTCTGAGATAGATAACACCGTTTCCGGGGCGGTCTCACAGTTTAGTCCATATACGGCTTTGGGTAATTACGCTTGTAGTGATGGTATAGATAACGATGGAGACGGTAAGATTGACTATCCGGCCGATCCTGCTTGTAAATCTCCAAGGTGGCTAAGTGAAGACAAGCCTCGTCCGTTTACTGGTGGGGGTACGGTCTATTATTATCCCAAGGTTAAAGCTATAACGACGGCGCCGCAGATCGCTAATCACGATACACAGCCGGTGCCTTCTGTTGGCCAGCCAAACAAAGTACAGACGCCTATTGTTAATATAGTACGGACAAATGGCTCATCTTCGATTGTTCAGACTATCTCTCAAGCGGTTGCCAGTCCCGCCAATAGTTTAATTACCAAAACACTCCAATTTGGTTTGAAGGATGATCAAGTTAGGCTTCTGCAAATTAAATTAATGAAGGCGGGAGTATACAGCGGTCCAATCACTGGTTATTTTGGTGACATGACCAGGGTGGCCGTACTTGCTTACCAGAAGAGGAGTGGCATTTTACAAATCGGTGTTGTTGGCCCTGTCACTCAAGCTCGTTTGAATGCATCAACTGTTACAAAAACACTACTAACGCCGAATGTTTCTTCTCAAACATCAAGCAAAAAAGACCAGGCAACAAAATATGTTAAGCCTCTCGCTGAAAACTTTTTGGTTCCGGCAAGTATTAAGGAAAATGGAGATAAAGGTATGAGATTGATTTTGTATATGATTACTAACTTTTGGAAGGGACTCTGGATAAGATAGTCATAAGAGTATGTCGCCTAATTAAATTAATGAAAAATTTACTCTATACAATTGTTTTTTGTCTTGTTGTGGTTATGACGACTCTAGCGCATAAGGACGCGCTAGCAGAAGATCTAGGTTCTGCGAATTTTATAGTTCGTAATCCAACCATAAGTGCTGGGGGTGGACTTGCAACCTCTACTTCATTTGAGACTAGTGATGTTATCGGTCAAATTATTACAGGAACCAGTACATCTGCTAATTTCGAAGGGGAAACTGGTTTTGGTTATGTTCACGATACAGTGTTTTCAATAACTGCTCCCGCTGCGGTCAACTATGGATCAAATGGTGTCTCTATCGGTTCACAAGTCCTAAATGCTGGACTAAATCCAATCAATGTAACCGACATAAGGGGCATCAGTTCTCCGTGGTCGTTAACAATGGCTGTTACAAATTTGACTACTAGGGGCGGTGTTTTAAAAGTTGCCGGTGATAACAGTACGTTGTCGTCTACAGGTACCTATACTGGTGTTGTTGCTCCAGATAGATCAGATAAGTATGTTGTAGAAATACAAACGGGTGGAACGGTGGGCACAGCTACTTTCAAGTGGACTGATCCTGTTGGTACTGTTACTCAAAATGTTATGACTGCGGCTAGTGTTTTGTTGAGTAATGGTTTGAGCATAAATTTTGCTGATGCAATATATATAAGTGGGGATAAGTGGGTTCTCCCAGTCGACAGTATTGCTTATGGTAATCTACAGATGTTGCCAGCCGGCCCGACCGTTAATTATGGTGACTCCAATGTCGTTTCGGGATCTGATGGAACCTTTTCTGGTTCCAGTGCTACCTCGAATTCGAGAACTATCATCAGTTCCGATCCCGGGGGTAGTCAGGGTAGCTATACACAAAATGTTGAACTAAGACAGACTGTTCACGCGAATACTTTACGAGGAACTTTTAATGGTACGATTGTACTTACTCTTTCATGAGGTTTCGTCATTCTTTCTTTTTTTTAATTTTATTTCTTATCTCTCTTTTTCCAAATTATATTTTGGCACAAGGTGAGTTTTCCATAAGGCCTTACCCACCCCAGGAGACCTCTTGGTTGGTATATAAAAATGTCGGTCCCGGTAGTGTTATCTCTGGTTCTGTAGAGATTCTTAATTTATCTGATACGATTCATAAAAAAGTTGTTGATTTTGTCATTAATGTGCCCAAAAATGTTACTCCAAAAGAATATCTTGGATCAATACTTGCTAAAACAATAAATGATAATAGTGTTGAGAATGGTGGTTCTGGAGAAAACATTGTTGTGCGTATGGGTCTTAGGCTATATCTAACAGTTGCCCAAAACGGAAATGTGTTATTGCAATCTTCGTCTGTCCCCAGCATGAATGTGGCGGATGATAGGACTGTAGTAGGCCCTATTAAAAAACCAAATGTTACGTTAAGTAGTAAACCTGTTCATCATAAGGTAGCTGAATTAGAAAAGGTGAACAATTATAGAAGTGAGGTATCTTTTAACTACAAAACTTTAGCTACCACGACAGAAGATTTTTTAACAGTACGTGAACCCAGAGATTCTTATGGGATAGCAACAGTTTTTAATTTTGCGGCCAATTATAAAATTAACGGGAGTTTGTCTAACTTGTTGTTACTGTTGGGTATACTTACAGCCCTTCTCCTCTTTTTGGTTTTGGTATTAATCTAGGTTATCAACATATCTATTCACGCCCCTCATTTTTTACATGATATAATTCTACCAGATAGTCAACTTGGGAATTTGTTGGCACGGTCGATATCATAAAATATAATTCCCAATAAAAATTCAAAATAAATTTTATATCATATCGATATGACAAAAAAACAATTATTAATGGAGGCAGTTGCTGGTACTTCAATCATAGCGACCACAATTTTGCCTTTCGTGGCCTTTGCTTCCAGTAACGTTACTGAAAGCTTGACGTTCACAGGGGGAAGCTTGTCCTTGTCTGCTCCTTCTACGGTCACTCTTGACGGTCTAAATGTTAGTACCGGTACTCAGACCACCCAAGGTACAGGAGCCTATACTGTTACCGATACGCTCGGTGACGCTGTTGGTTACAACGTTACCGCAGTGGGAACAGCTTTAACGCGTCTTAAAACCGGATTAATGGGCATAAATAGCGATGGAAACACCCATGTTCAGGCTGGGGATGTGGCTCTTAATGACAACATGACTGCCTATTCTTACAATTGTGCAGGCGTGGGCAACGTGGGCATTCCTGCTGGTACTAACGAAGGTGGAAGCAGGTTTAAGATCACATTTACAACTGGTGGGGCAAGGGGTACTGCCGCCTTCAGTATTTTAAGGCCAGATGGTACTACCGCTACTAATCAAGTTACCGCCGCAACTAATGCAATTGGAGCTGGATTAACACTAAAGTTTGCTGCTGTTGATTTTACAAATGGTGCAACAATCGCCATCCCAGTAAGTTGTGCTGCGCAAGCTGTTCAGCAAACACAAACACCAGATACTCTTGCTGCCTCAAGCGGAGTGTTGACAGGTGTGTCTCTTGGTGATGGTGGTACTGCAGATTCTTCTAAAACATTCTTTTCTGCAGAGGCAGGTGCGGGCAATGGGCAATATACATTTAACATTGCCCACTCTGCAAGCGTTAGGAAGAATACCCTGGCTGGAGAACACCGAGGAACATTTGTAGTAACCGCTGCATAAGATATAAAGAATTTAACGTATCAAAGCCTCCCCAATGTTATTTTTTTGGGGGGTTTTGCTTTTATAATAGTAAATGATAAAATTACGCAAAGATATTATTAAATTTTGTTAATCCTATAATGAAAATATTCAGCTATTATAAGGCCTACCTCTTATTAATAATTTTAATGTTTACTACTATTAATATCGCTTTTGCAGCTAAATCTGGCGGCATAGGTATTGGGCCATACCAAAATGATGTTAATGATAAAAGGGCGTGGCTTGTCTATGATAATATTAAGCCTGGACAGGAAATTAAAGACAAGGTTGTCATTTCTAATGATATGGATGAGGCAGTAACATTACTGGTTTATCCCGTCGATGCACATATAATAGAAGATGGAGGGTATGCTCCTGATCAAGATGATGTTGCTCCCATTGATGTGGGTGCGTGGACTGAAGTTTTGCAGAAGGAAGTATCGTTGGCTCCCGGCGAAAAAAAGATTGTCAATTTTATTATAAAGGTTCCAAAGGTTGTTGGTGTTGGTGACCATGCTGGTACCATATTGATTAGAAGGATGGTTCCAACAAAAGTTCTAGATAAGGATCAAACAACTGGGGAAATGGTTGAAAATGGTATGTCAGTTATTACAAGGGTGGGGACTAGGATATATCTGAATGTGGCTGGTAAAAAGTTGCCCAGCCTCTCTTTTGATAGACTAGCTTTTGAGAAAAATGCAAAAGGAGAACCTTCTTTCTATTTTTCTATTTCAAATAATGGCAACATAAGACTTGATCCAAGTGCAAATGTGGAAATCTATAGTGCCGATGGGCTGAAATTAATGCAAACTTTTGATGTAAATTTGAAAGAGGTTTTACCTGGCGATAAAACTAAGATAGAGATTAAATGGGAAAAACCTTTGGACGGTGCATTTATTGTTAAGGCCAAGATTTCTGATCCTAATGATGCTGCCAAGTTCCTTAACCAGGAGACAAAATTTGAGTGGAAGGTTTCCGGTATCAATGGTGCTGAGGTTATTGCTGGCGTACCAATAACGAATTTAGTAATACTCGGTGGTATAATTGTTTTATTACTTTTTATGGTTGTAATTAAACTCTTGGTCAGAAGGATTTATTGATAAAATATAAAACTCTCGATTAAAGTCGATGGCTTTTATATCTCCACATTTTATCCACATTCTATAGCGAGTTATTATTGACCTAATGTTACAATGTGGGTGTGTGATTTTATGTTCTAATATTTTCGCACGCTTTCAGTAAGAAATTGTTAATAGTTTGGAAGATTAACAAAAAATAAATTAAATAAAAAGGGCCTTTTATGACCCCGTATTATTTGAACAGAAAAGAGGGCGGCAGAATTGTAACTCTTTTTTCTCGGCTACTGATCTTGGTCGGTATTTTTCTCTTACCCATAGATATTATTTTTGCTTCGTCTGGTGTCCCTAAAATCTTGTCCCATCAAGGTAGGCTGCTTGATTCCAGTGCAAACCTTCTCGGAGGCAGCGGTACAAACTATTGTTTTCGTTTTTCCATATATGACGCCGTTTCCAATGGTAATAAATTGTGGCCAGGTGGTACTCCATCTAATATGACTGTTCTGGTAAAGAATGGTATTTATAATGTTGATATTGGTGATACAAATGTGGGTGGCGATTCCTTGAGCCTGGATTTCAATGATGATTCTTATTATTTGAATATTGCGATAGCTAACTCATCGAACGGATCTTGTGCGGGCGTGACATCGTTCGAGACACTTTCTCCGCGTAAGCATATTACGTCTTCGGGCTATGCAATAAATTCCGGATTGTTAAATGGTCAAGCGGCAAGTTACTATCTAGACGCGAATAATTTAAATAACTTTGGTCAGTTATTCAATAGCCTGCTTAGTGGAACAACTACACTTCCAAATCTTGTTTCTTTGCCTAATCTAACTTCTATCGGTACTCTTTCCTCTCTGGCGGTGTCTGGTACCATTACTCTTGGTGGTCACCCTTTGACTTTCCCATCCGGCAGCGGTTCAAATGGTGATATGTTAACTACAAACGGTAATGGAAGTCTCTCGTGGACATCATTATTGAATGTATCACATGGAGGAACTGGTTTGGCTTCTTACTCTACAGGTGACATACTATATGCGTCAGATGATTCTACTTTGGCTGCGCTTCACAAAGGAGGCGAGGGTTCTGTTCTTAAAATTTTAGGTGGTGTCCCTGTCTGGGGTGTTGATCTTACTTCTGGTGAAGGTGGCGGATCAAGTTCCTGGGCTACCACAACAGATAATTTGTCCATAATTGAAAATGACCCAACACAGGTCGTTGTAGTTGGATCAACCGCGACCTCTTCTACTGGCTATATTTTTGAGGTGTCTGGTGCGGGCATAAATGGCAAACGAGCCCTCATTCCTTATGCCTCTACTACTATGGTTACGGCAACAACGGCTTCTACCACCGAATTAATAGTTAGTAAAATACTCACATTACCAAACAACTCAATCTCTGATTCCGCCCTATCTTCTAATGTAGCTTTACTTAATGGAGGACAAACATTTACAACTCTCACTGGCTCAGGCGCTTTAACGATAACAGGTCTTTCGTCACTAAACGGAGGAGCCTCAACAACGAACATCTCCGCCTCTGGGACAATGTGGACAGGTGGATTATCAACAACGACTGGTGGTGTTATTAACACTCAAACTAAGTACCAGATTGCAGGGGTTGATATCTTAACTTCTAATACCCTAGGTTCGGGTATTGTAACTTCATCTTTAACCACAGTGGGCGCTCTCACTTCTGGTTCGATTGCTTCTAGTTTCGGATCAATCAATATCGGTTCAAATGCTATTACGGCGGGGGCAGGAACTTTCACGTCTGTTACAGATAGCGGCTTAACTTCTGGAAGGATTCCATTTGCTACGGCGGGGGGCCAACTTACCGACAACTCGAGGTTGGCATGGAATAATTCGACCAATGTTCTTACTGTCAATGGAGTTCTTGCAATATCCGGAATGACTACTGGCTCTATTCCTTTCGCTACGGCAGGTGGTGCAATTGGACAGAACAATTCAAACTTTTTCTGGGATAATACAAATTCTCGTTTGGGTCTCGGAACAACATCTCCCTCACAAAGACTTTCTGTGGCCGGGAATGCACTTTTGTCTGGAGACTTAACTCTAGCTAATCTTACTGCCACCGGCACGATTACTGCCCCAAATTTTTCTGGAGCATTGACGGGAAATGTTTCTGGCTCCGCTGCTACTGTAACTGGGGCCTCACAGTTTGCTATTACTACTTTGGCAAACTTATCAACGGTTGGTACTCTTACTTCAGGTTCGATTGGTTCGGGTTTTGGGCCTATCAATATCGGTTCATCAAGCCCTCTAACTGCTGGTATTGGGACATTTTCATCTGTTACTGTTAATGGCACTCTTGCTGGCAACAGTTTGTCTATGCCTACTACCGAAAATATTGCCGGGGTAATTTCGACTGGATCCAACCAGTCACTGTCGTCACTGAATGGTGCTATATATTGGGGGAAAAACAAATTGTCTTCAGATATATTCGATGAAACCAACTATAATTTTGGTGAAATATGGCAGAGTAGTAACTCTAATAGAGATTGGCAGGCAATGGCCCTGTCATCTAATGGTCAATATCAGACGGCTGTAGTAAATGGAGGACAAATTTATACTTCGTCAAACTCTGGTTCAACGTGGACAGCAAGGGACTCCAATAGAATTTGGACATCGGTCACTGTATCTGCAAGTGGTCAATATCAAACCGCGGTCGCTATTACTGACCAAATTTATACATCATCAGATTATGGTGTCACCTGGACGGCTAGGGATTCTGATAGAAATTGGCAGGCTGTGGCCATGTCTTCGGATGGGTCAAGACAGACGGCGGTTGAATCTGGCGGACAAATTTACGTATCTACAAATTATGGAGCCACCTGGACGGCTAATTTTAGCGCTCCTACAGTGGCTAACTGGCAGGCTGTGGCCATGTCAGCAAATGGTTTTTACCAGACTGCATTGGTAAGTAATGGGCAAATCTACACTTCCTTTAACTACGGAGTCACGTGGACGGCAAGGGACTCAGGTAGAAATTGGTCTTCTGTTGCAATGTCCTCAACCGGACAATATCAGACAGCCGCTGTCTTCGGGGGGTCAATTTATATGTCGACAAACTATGGGATAAATTGGTATGCAAATACTACAGCACCTTCAAGTGGTAATTGGGTGTCTGTGGCTGTGTCTGGTAACGGTTCTAATCAGTGGGCACTTCAAAGTGGAGGAGTACCATATGTGACCATTGATAGAAGTCATTGGACAAAGCCATTTTTAAGTGAACCGAATAGAAATTGGATTGCAGTGGCTATATCTCCGGATATTACTGGTTCAAAAGTAAGTGCGGCGGTAAATGGTGGTCAGGTTTTTCTATCCTCATGGGTGGGTACGATGTATTCTCCACCAACTTCCAACGATCCTGGTCGTTACTGGACATCGGTAGCAATGTCTGCTGATGGTTCTAGACAAATAGCAGTCGAATTTGGTGGCAATGTGTATACTTCTTCTGATTTTGCAAATTCGTGGATATCTAGAGGAAATTATAACGCATGGAAAGCCGTAGCAATGTCTGCTGATGGTTCGAGACAAATGGCGGTAACTAATAATGGCGGTGGTACTGGATACATATATACCTCTTTGGATTATGGTGTGAACTGGACACAAAGAAATTCAAATAGAAACTGGGCATCCTCTGTTGCTATATCAGCAGACGGATCAAGACAGACGGCGGCCGTATTTGGAGGTCAAATTTATACATCATCAGATTATGGTGTCACCTGGACGGCTAGGGATTCTGATAGAAATTGGCAGGCTGTGGCCATGTCTTCGGATGGGTCAAGACAGACGGCGGTTGAATCTGGCGGACAAATCTATACATCTTCAGATTACGGCGTGACGTGGACAGCGAGAGATTCTAGTCGTTCGTGGAACACAGTCGCAATGTCTTCGGATGGATCAAGGCAAACGGCCCTAGCAAATAGCGGACAAATCTATACATCTTCAGATTACGGCGTGACGTGGACAGCGAGGGGTCTCTCTGGTCCTTGGCAATTTGTAGCAATGTCTGCGGACGGCTTGAGACAGGCGGCAATACAAAATAATGGCAATACAAGTATTGGTGCGCTATATATTTCCAAGGATTATGGCACAACCTGGTCACTAAGTGATTCAACTCACAAATGGAGTTTTGTCGCGATATCTGCTGATGGTTCGAGAATGACGGCTGGCGAGTTTAATAATGGACGCCTATATACCTCTCTTGCCGAAAAGAAGGTATTTACTGGCAGTATCATTAGAACTAGTACCATGACCAGCGCGTCTAGTGTACAAATTCAAGATAGCGGCGGTCATACTTTACTACAGGCCACCGGAGATGGTAGAACACAATTTGTAGTAAAGCCAGGGGTTCCTGATGCATTTCAGCTGTTAACAAACTTCCAGAATAAGGTGATTCCAGTCTTTACAATTGGTACCACCGTTTCAGGCTCGACTATTAAGGGTAGAGCTGTGAGTAACCTCAGTGGTATGTCATTTGGAAATGATGCAATTGGTTACGATGACTATTTGGACGGTGTACACGCCTCTACGACTGTTGGTGGTATAAATTATACTGCGTCATCAGGTGGTATTGCTGGTAATAATATTCATGTTGCAATTGTTGAGCCAGGTAGTGATGGTCAGTTGTCTGTTGGCAGGGACGGTTTAAACGTTACTGTCATTTTAGCAAAAGATAGTGGTGCTGTATCATCTACAATTGCTGATGTGGTAAGCGCCGTTAATGGAGACGATTCGGCAAGTGCAGTTATGTCTGCTATCGCAACCGGAGACGATTCAGTTATAGCTTCTGCTATCGCAACCTCAACTCTTTCTGGAGGAGAGACTGATGCCACTTTCAGCGGATTTTTGACTGTTGCCAAGACCAGCACTTTCACCGGCCTTGCCTCGTTTGTTGGAGGCGCCTCAACTACTAACTTGACAGTGGCATCAAATTCTACCTTAACTGGTAATGTTGGGGTTGGTGGAGATTTACACGTGGGATCTGTAAGAAATAATAGTTTTGAAACTGGCACGTTTTCTGGCTGGTCTGTTCTTTCTGGAAATGCATTTAGCCACCCAGTTGCGGGAACTTGTGCTAATCAAAATGCAGTTAGTGGTTATGATGGTAAATATCTAATTAACTCTTATTGCGATGTTGATGGGAATGGTAACGATACGCTCACTGGAGTCATAAGATCCGACACCTTCGTTTTAACAGGTCCGAAGGTTAAATATCTTATTGGGGGAGGTAATGATATTACAAATTTAAAAGTTGAAATAGTTCGAGCGTCGGATGATGAGGTTATAAATGCCGATACTCATACAGAAGGAGGTAGTGAACATTTAGATTCACATACCATTGATCTTTCCCCGTATGTAAATAATAGGGTTTATATAAAAATAACAGATAATGATCAGGGTGGTTGGGGCCACATCTTATTCGATGATTTTAGGCAGTTGGACAGTAATAATAATGTCATAGATAATGTTGGTCCAGTGTTTTCTGTTGGCAACCTCGGGCTCTATCTTGACAGTAGTAATAATTTTTCTATCGGTACAAGCACATTGTTTGCCTCTTCTAACGGCAATCTGGGTATAGGCACGACTACTCCTTCTAACAAACTTGTTATGTCTGGAGGTAATTTCTTACAGGTGGCGAGTGGTAATCTGACCAGAAAGGGTTTTATAAGTTACGGTGCTGGTAATAGTGTTTACGTCAGCGGAAAATATGCATACATTGCTAATGGGGGAGATGATAGAGTTGTAGATATTTCAGATCCGACAAATCCGGTTGAGGTTACATCAGTGGGAGCTGGTGGTAATGCTGCGGGGGTCTTTGTCGCCGGGAAGTATATGTATGTTGCTAACGGCGGTGGAGGTAATGGTGGTCTTGTTGTTTACGACGTCTCTGACTTATCAGTTGCACCAATACCTAAGATTAGTAATTTGCTTGATTTTGCTCAAAATGCAGAAAATGTTTTTGTGGCTGGTAAATATGCGTACGTAGCTTCGGGCCCAGGGCTTTCCATTATGGATGTCTCTGACCCATACAATTTAAAAGAGGTTTCTGGTACTGGTTTTGACTGTGGAGCCGCATCTCGCAAAGGTGTTTATGTTGACGGTAAGTTTGCTTATTTGACATCCGATGGGAATAATGATAGTTGCCCTGGAGGTAATAATAATGCTGGGCCCAAGTATTTGAAGTTTAATGTTTCTGATCCTCTACATCCACAACAGGTTGGTAATGCCAATCTTCCTGCTGCTGCCTTTGGGCTATATGCAAGTGGTAAGTATGTTTATGTTGCTGACGGAACCGCTGGTTTGCAGATTGTAAATGCTCTCGACGATAGTATTGTTGGTAGTTATGACACAAATGGAACATCCTACAACGTAAAAGTGGCAGGGAATTACGCTTATGTGGCGGACGGCTCAAATGGTCTTGTTGTTCTCGATGTATCTAATCCTGTCTCACCAGTTTTGGTTGGTACTTACACTTCTTCTGGTACGGTATATGACGTGTCTATAAGCGGTAAGTATGCGTACATTACTGGTACAGCAGGTCTTGAGACAATTGATATAAATGGTATAGATGTGCCGGCAATAAATACCGGGTCGCTATTTGCAAACAATTTGGGCATAGCTAATGATCTCGATGTTGCCAATAATCTGAATATCCATAATAGCTTGAACATTGGAATCGGAGGACTATATTCGACTGGACCGTTTGCAATATCTGGTAATGCCACTTCAACTTTAATTGGAGCTTTGGCTGGTGCTTCGGGTGATCTTACTATTGCACGAGGCGGTGTGGGTAATTTAATTCTCAACCCCTATGGTGGTAACGTTGGTATTGGTACTAACTCTCCAACACAACCTCTTGCTATGGCCTCCGGTGCTTATGTTACGGCTGGTGGCACATGGACCAACGCCTCTAGTCGCGACTTGAAGGAGAACTTTACAACCCTAGACCCAGAAGCCGTACTGGAACAAATAAATCAATTAGCTATCCCGCGTTGGAACTACAAAAACGAAGCAACAACAACTACGCACATAGGTCCGATAGCTCAAGATTTTTATTCAATATTCGGTCTAGGTGGTACCACTACTGGTTCGATATCTATTTCGACAATAGATCCCGCTGGCGTTGCTCTTCTGGGGATTCAGGGTTTGTCCAAAAGGTTAAATGAGTTGGCAGTGAGTATCGGATCTACAACAGCCACTCTTTCGTCAGAAAAACTTGTTTATAGTAAACTGGAGGTTGATAGTGCGTCTATTAAATCAGCTGAAATATCTAATCTTAAGATATTGAACTCACTAATCATGGAAGATCGGGTGACGGGTGATAGGTACTGTGTTTATATTGAGAACGGAGAGTGGGCAAAGTCTAGGGGTGATTGTGATATTAATGATAATAAAAATTCCAACAATATATCATCAATAATCTCAACCTCAGTCGAGACTGCTCCTTCTTTTGTCTCAGCTAGCACCGCATTTTCCACATCAACAGATAGAGAAGCTCCAGTTTTAACATTACTTGGTGATGCAACGTCTACTCTCAAGGTTGGTGATAATTTTGTTGATCCTGGGTCTGTGGTTACGGATAACGTGGATCAAAATCTGGGAGTAAAAGTTACTGGTTTGGTTGACACAAGTAAGGCCGGGATTTATACGCTCTATTATGATGCGATTGACAATGCGGGTAATAACGCCACACAGTTAAGTAGGGTAGTGACCATTGTGGATTCAACTCATTCGGATCTGTCCGGAATATTGTTACCTAATCCTAACGCCACTAGCTCCGTTGGTAGTGTTCTGGCGTGGTAACATCAACGTCGTGCCATATTCTCTACTATTTTGCTTGCCGGTAGTGAGTCCATGACCTGATAATCGACCGATGATTATTTGTTGTTGGTCTTCCACCCAACTTTTTTCTTACTTTGCATCCTTTACTAATACAATCATTTGTGTTAGTTTGGTTTGAGTAAAAGCTCGTTGACAGGTAACGGTTACACAAGGAGGTAATATCATGTGGTTTAGAGTTATCAGTGCGGTTGTTGCGGTCGTGGTAGCTGCGGTCATGTGTGATACTCTTTCGGGCAGTGAGGACGTAGATAAGAATGATGCAGATAAAGACAAAAATAGTTTTACGCCGGCCGAGCGGGAGGTTCGGCATGTAGAGCTAAATAAGTCGTTTGACATTTCTGTGGGACAGGAGGTTTTGCTTCCTGATGGTGAGTCGCGCGCGTATCTTTCTTTCATTGACACAAGCAACGCGCTGGAATTCTCATTTAACCTTGACGGTGTAGCTCATTCCTTCGAGTTTTGTGGTCCGAAAGATAGAATGAAAGAAGTCGGCGGATACATGATCATACTCCTCAACGCCGCACCTGACTCAAGGGTCGAGCGGGAAGAGATTTACGGCAAGGGCCATTATTTGGCCAAGATTGTGATTTCGGTCGCGTAAGGAGAAGACCAATGGACGAGCAAAAAATTCCAAAGCAGGTTCGGTGGGTAGGTGCGATTGTCGCAATTACTGTTGCGGTGATGAGATACCTCTACACTCCAAAGAAGAAGACCAAGAAGAACATAAAGGAAGAGAAGGAAAAGAATAGCTCCTCTGGTTATAAAGATGTCAATCTTTCTGGTCAGTTTGATCTTAGGTGTGGTGAGACCGCCTATATCGATGCCGAAGGCTTGAAGATCTTATTTTCCAAGGTAATCTTAGAGCAAAATGAGGCACCATCCGGTTCTCGTCGAAGGGATCCGCCGGCAATAGTTGTTCTCGAGATGACTGAGCAGGTTGGTATTGCAACCGAATCTTGTACTCTCGAATTGTCGACATCGAATTATCAGGGTCGGCCAAGGGTTGTGTTGACCGAGGACCAATTGATCGGACAGTATGATGTCAGACTAAATGGTCTTGAATTTCCCAAGACGCCAGGCATTAATGAATACGTTGCTAATCTGGTGATCTTTAAAGTTAAGCAATCGTAATCTATGCCCCCGGCTCGACCCGGGGCTTTTTATTGTCATCTAAGATGTTTTGTGTTATAGTCATCTAGCCATGTTATATACAAAGAAAGGGGATGATGGATCTACGATCTTGTTTGATGCCAACAAGAGAATTTCAAAAACTTCACTTATCGTGGAGGTTTTGGGCGCTGTTGATGAACTGAATTCGCTCTTGGGTGTTTGTAAGGTGAAGGCTGATGATACAGAGATAAAGAAATCTTTAGGGGAGCTTCAGCAAGATCTTTTTATCGCCCAAGCCGAGCTTGCTGGTGCCGAACCGAGAATTAAATTAGATAAGATCACAAGATTAGAGGGGGATATTAACAATATTGAGAAGCAATTGCCGGTCATCAAGAGTTTTTTTGTTGCTGGTGGTACGGAGTTGTCGGCGCTTCTAGATTTTGCTAGAGCTGTATCGAGAAGGGTAGAGAGGGTGGCGGTGAGACTATATGATGACGGCGCTATGAATAAAGATTTGTATTCGTATTTGAATAGGATCTCATCATATCTATATGCGCTAGCTAGACTTACTAACCAGAAATCTGGTATAAAGGAGGTCAGACCGCATTATTGATTTTGTGGTCTAGAATTTGTTAAGCCTTTAACAAATTAGATGGTGGCTATGGTGTAGCGGTAGCACACGAGCTTGTGGAGCTCTTAGTCTGGGTTCAACTCCCAGTAGCCACCCCTTGAAAGACTACTAGCTAGTTCTAGTAGCAAGTTGTAAGGGGAACGTAAGGTAAACTCTAAGTTTTTTCCATTTACTGTTGGGTTCTGAAGTATGTAATTCAAGAATTGCCTCTTTTCACTTGGTTCAGAACTCTCAAATATAGACTTAGCTCTACGAGCGATATAAAACACTGTAGCTACCGTGGTTTGATAATCATGGTCAGCTTTTGTGTGTTCTTCTAGTTCTATGTTCAAGAGCTGTATCTTGTCGTGGTAGTCCTGGTGCCTTTTGTCATACATGTCCTTAGTAATACGCCATAAGAAAGTTATTTTTCTAAATAAAAGCCTTAAAATAAGCCTTTTCTCACCAACCCATTGACAAAACATATAATAGTATGCTATACTTTCGCTAGATAAAAACAATAAAAAGCTAGCTCTTCACATCAAATAAAAGTTCAAAAACCTTGATGCGCATCCCAACGTGGAGGCATCATATACCTCGATTAAATTCGAGGGGAAGGAGCTGTCATCATGACGGTACATGAGACTGTCGCCGACGGCAAACTTGGGAACGAGGAGCTTGGTCAATTCACCCGCAAGGTGGACGAAATCAAGCGACGCCTCAACGAAGGAACGATTACCCTCTCTTGGGCACTGAATGAGCTTCAGCGCATCATCGAGGGTCGTCAGTCCGTGAGCGACCTGGTCATCGACTTCGACGCCACGCCCATGATTCCGTCGGGCTTGGAAATCCGAGAGTCCGACCAAATCGCATCCCGCTTCAAGGGCAAGTGGACCTTCAATGCGAAGGCACTCGCTCTCTACCTCTCCAAGAAGCAGAAACAGGGCAAGCTCATCAAGGGCCATGACCTCAAGGACGACCTCGACGGCGAGAAGGTCATGGGAGCACAGCTTCTCGACTTCTACCTGAAGAACCCGCACCTCATCCCCGACGAATGGAAGGGGAAGGCCACGTTCTTCTGGGGAACCATCTACCGCGGCTCGTTCGGGGACCTCTGCGTCCGCTACCTGTACTGGAGTGGCAAGGCGTGGGACTCGGACTACAACTGGCTGGACAACAACTTCAACGATACGAACCCCGCGTTGCTCGCTAATCTCTTCATTTCTCCTCTGGCTTTTTGCTAGGGGAGTTTTGTTTACTCTGGGCTATGTCGAGAGGCTTAACTTTAACCTCCTCAACCTTTCTTGTAACCTGCCCATTCCACCCTCCAAGCATCTTTCCTATCTCATTGAGTGGCATGGAAACAGCAATATATTTATTGTTATCTAAAGACTTTGTTTCCCAGAGGACCATGAGTAATATCTTTAATGTATCTGTCTTCCTAATAGCTATTCTAATCCAAGGTTGTTTCTCCTCTTTAGATAAGAAGCTGGCAATCGCTATAGATTCGATAATTTCTATGAATAAGGCATCAATTCTTTGTCCCAGAGAATGTCTATGGTCCTTAGGTAATACCTGGTAGTATCCATACCATAAGATATATACACTCTTAACCCTTTGTAGCAGGGGTAGAATCGGGGGGGGGGTAACTTCATGGTTTTATTTATATGACCAACAGAATCAAATTTATTCATAACTACGATACTATCATTTCTCTCGAAAATTTGCTTGAAGCCTGGAAAGAGTTTCGAAACAACAAAAAATCTCGAAAAGATGTCCAAGAATTTGAAAGAAACTTGATGGAGAATATATTATTGCTCCACAAAGAACTCCTAACAAAAACCTATAAACATTCTTCTTATGAAGCTTTTAACATTTCTGACCCTAAACCAAGGAGGATACACAAGGCGAAGGTCCGAGATAGACTACTTCACCACGCCATATACAGAAAACTGTATCCCTTCTTTGATAAGACATTTATAGCTGACTCTTACTCGTGTCGTTTCGAGAAGGGGACCCATAAGGCTTTAGAAAGATTTCATTCTTTTTCTCAAAAGGTTTCAGGTAATAGGACCAAAGCCGTCTGGGTTCTCAAGTGTGACATACGAAAATTCTTTGCTTCAATAGACCAAAGTATTCTCATCGGAATCGTTAAGGAGTATGTATCAGATCAAAATATCACCTGGCTTATTTCAGAAATCGTTTCTAGTTTTCATTCGACGAAGGAAGGCGTCGGCTTGCCCTTAGGGAATTTAACCTCCCAACTTCTCGTAAATGTATACATGAATAAATTTGACCAATTTATGAAGCATAGGGTTAAGGCCAAATATTACATTCGTTATGCCGACGACTTTGTGATTATGTCTCAAGATAGAAAGTGGCTTGAAGAAGTATTAATTAAAATCAAGAAGTTTCTACATGAGAAGCTTAAATTAGAATTACATCCGAACAAAGTCTCAATCGAAACACTATCTTCGGGGGTAGATTTTCTTGGTTGGGTTAACTTTCCAGACCATAGAGTTATGAGAACAACGACTAAGAAGAGGATGTTTAGAAATATTAAGACTAGAGAAGGGAAGCCCGAGGTTGTTCAATCCTATCTTGGACTCTTGAGTCATGGAAATGGGAAGAGGTTGCAGGATGGGATAGCTAAATTAAATACACAAGTTGGTAATAAGTGATAGAATGACGGTATGAAAAACCCAGAAAAATTTACCCCCTACATTAAAGAAGAAGCCAAGAAAATAATTGAAGAGGTTAAGGAAACATTAGCTAAGGACTTCGGTCTCACGGAATTTACCCAAGTTGAGTTTTTTGAACTTCAACACGCACTACAAGAAGTTATGGAAGTTTATCCTGTGAAGATAAAACCTGTAACAGCCCAAGAAAAGATAGAGTATGTCCACTCAAAAAGTGTTTTTGGTTCTACCAAACTTGAAGTCATTGACCGCTGGCTTAGCAGAACTCATCACGTGAGAATAATAGATGTTCCTGTCCGTTATGTATTAACCGACCAGAAGACAGATGAACAATTTATGTTTAATGGTAAAGACTGTTCTTCAGGAAACAATACCTTGAAACAAGCCTGGCAGAAAAAATTTGAACTTCAAAAACTTGGTCATAGTGGAGTCATTTCTGGAGGTATTACAGAAGAGTTTAAGGAGATGCTTAGAGAGGACTCCAAGAAAAGGGAGATTATTTAATTGACTTCTTGATTTTCTAATGTTAGTTTAGCATCCAGAACTCTCGTTTTTTGATAGACCAAAGGAGGTCTGAGGATGACAGCTCAAAAGTTGCCAGTTTTTCCTAATTGGTTTCCATATAACGATATGCTTCTTGATGGACATATGAAAGTTGATGGGCACGAAGGTGTGAAGTCTAGATGTTGGGAATGGAACTATCGGGGGCCAGTATTGCTCTATAACTCCCTGAGAACTGCTAAGCCTGCAGTTAAGGCGTACGATTATACGAACAGTTCTGAAAACCATAAGGTAATCGTTGGAGTTGGTGAGTTGGTTGAAGTAAGAGGGTTTACGGTGGACGAAGCCGCACAGATGCTTGCAAACTTCAACAATATTTCACTCGACAAGATTAAGATTGCCCTTCGAAATATCAAGAGAAAGATGCCGAGCTACAGGCCCGAAGAAATCATCTACAACTTCTTTCAATTCGGGCCGTACATCGCTCCATTCAGAACAGGCTTCTTCTTCAAGAACCTGAGACGCTTCGACAAGCCAGTTTCTTTCAATTGGCCTGCTGGCCCAATCAAACCTATTTTTACTCAAGTTGTTCCTGGTTCGGAACTTGGTAAGCAGCTCAAACGAGCTGGGTTCTAAGACAAGGAGGAAGCACAATGTCTGATAGTTCAAAAGTTCTTGTAGCTGAAGCCAAATACACTCCAACGTCACTACTGGATATTATCTACGAGAAATGTGGCCACGTGGGGCCTAGTTCTGCAGTTCTCGATTTCTATGGAAGAATAGTTGACTTCAAGATTCCCGAGAGAATTTACCAAGAAAAGAATGTGGAAGTTGGTTCTCCCATAACTATTGACGACCATTCTTGTCCCAAATGTGACTTTGAGAAATTCAAGATTGTTGTCATCCGTTGCGCCGTTTGTGGAGAGGGAATTTGCCCAGGTGATGAAATAGCTCTTTACGCAAAGGAAAGTAAGGCATTGAATCTTTCTATCGCCACAAGGGTTGGTGAAGAGATTGTCGGTTGTCTAAAGCAAGGCTGTGGCCCTGCTGCTGCCCTTGCTGGCAGATGGACAGAGAATGGATTTGAGCCCTTTGACTTTTCAAAAATGGTAATTCAACCATGGTAATATTGTAAACGTTTTGCCCTGCATATAGCTGTAGGGCTTTTCTTTTGCTTAACTCTTTGAATTTTATAAAACACTAACAAAAGACATACTTAAATATTCAAATTCTCTCTTTATCTGAGCCCAATTTACAGTTCTGAACTTGTCCGACAAGCGACCCCAACGAAAATCGAACCGATAATATCTTTTGTCTAGGCTGTAAAACCAGTTTGAACTTGGTATACTTCTGGTATGAAAAATAAAATATCTATAGGTGTCATTACATTTGCCCTTATTCTTTTTAATGGCGGGATTATTTCTGCCAACAAAGCTCTGGCCTATGAGGAAAGAATAGGTCAAGCTTCTTCAGCCAGGGAAGTAGTAGAGCAAACTGAAGAGAAGGTTCTTGGTTCTGAAAAACACTCGGAGCTTGAAAAAATGGAACCTAGTATAGATTCCTCAATTAAGAGAAACGGTCCTGTTGTATTAGTAGGAATAAGTCTTCTCTTGTTTGCAACTACTTTGTACTTGAAATTCAAGAAGAAAAAAGTTTAATCCTTTTTCAATCTATGTAAATTTCAGTTTTTTTCTAAACCACAGTGTTAATTAGGTTGGGGTAAAACGTCGGAATATATATTGTTGCATCATTCCTTCGCTCAAAAATAGTTCTAACATCCTCTACCACGGCACCCAGCGTTATTTTTCTTAAATAAATCGTTATCGTGTTTAGACTTTTTAGTTCTAACCTGGTAAGCTTTTGGTATGGAAAATTTATCAAACGATGCTGTAAGTATAGCTCCCCATTTACACAAGGTTATATTGGAAAATGATAAGGTTCGTGTACTTGATGTACTAGTTAAACCTGGGGACAAAGCAGAGATGCACACTCATCCCGCTAACGTCGGAATCGTTACACAAGCAGGTACATTAAATATTACTTTTGAAGATGGAACGAATAAAGAAGTTAAACTTGAAAAGGGAGCAATCAACTTTTCTGGCCCCAACAAACATATGGTTGAAAATAAAGGGACAGAGGAGGTGCGAGTTATACAGGTGGAGTTAAAATAAGTTTAAGTTTGTATGAAAAAATTTTCTGACTTAAAAGTTGTTATTGAAAACCCAAAAGGAAGCTACAAATCATTTGAGGTTGAGGGCGACCCTGTTTGGGAGCAGTACCCCCTTAAGGGAGTAACTTATCCTGTAGACTATGGCTATATCGAAGGATATATGGGTGAAGACGGGGCGGAATTAGATATATTCGTAGGAACTGGAAATAAATTCGGCCATATAAAAATCTGGAGGACGGATGTTCCAGAGGAGACTAAATTTTATGCAAAGCTTATGGAAGGAGAGCTTGCTAGGGTTATTGAAATATTTAAACCAGTATTAATTTCTCAAACTGACTTGAGCATGAATGAATTTATGGATGTAGTTAGTAAATTTAAGACGAATAACTTTCTTTACCGTTATACCTCTAATGGAGAAGGCATATGGTCCGCGGGAAAAAGGTTTTTACCTGAAGAATTAATTAGTGAAGCGTGGGAACAACGGAAATGGATGCCGAAGCCCAAACTTCCCGAGGGTGAGTATCAATTTTTTCTGACTGAAAAGGGTAAACAAAAGTATGACGAGACGTTGCTTAACGTTCATAAAAAATATTTAACTGATATTAAATTTGAAAAGATAGAGTCATTAACGATAGGGGATATTGTTTATCAAGATGAGTGGCAGGTGGTTACAAAGAAGTAATGTTATAGGGACTAAACAATAGCGTATTGCAGGGTGGGGTAAAACGTCGGAATATATATTGTTGCATCATTCCTTCGCTCAAAAATAGTTCTAACATCCTCTACCACGGCACCCAGCGTTATTTTTCTTAAATAAATCGTTATCGTGTTTAGACTTTTTAGTTCTAACCTGATAGACTTTTCGTATGAAAGATTATAAGTACGACAAAATCACTCCAACTGCAGATTTGATTTCCTACTTCAGGACTTTTTCTGATATTCCGTACACTAAAGAGATTGCCGAAATCACGGGTGCTGAAGAAATAGCGAGGAAGATTTTAGGCGAACATTTCAAAGATAGTATGTTTCTAGCTCCGATATCAGAAGTGCGCTATAAGAGGATAGATATTCAAGCACAAAAATATAAAAACATTCTTGAGGTGGCTGTCGGGCGTTCCCCAAGAGATTTAATTTTTACAGAAAACCCAGAAATCAGTTATGTCGCAACAGATTTATCAGATTCACTTAATAATCACGAAACGATTATTAAAGAGTTAATGGCTAGACATAAACTCAAAAGACCAAATTTATATTTTGCATCAGTCAATGCGTTAGAGAGTGTGGATTTCAATAAAGCATCTGATTTATTACCAGAAGGTCCTGTCGCAATAATCTCAGAAGGTTTTATGGTTTATTTATCCAAGGAAGAGAAACAGATATTTCTGAAAAATGTTTTAGAAATCCTTATTAAAAGAGGAGGATGTTTGATAACCTCGGATATTAATTTTACAAAAAGAAGTAATATTGCAGCTGGTATTATGGATTCAATTTCCTCTACTGCTGGTAGAGATATGAGAGATTTGAGTTTTGATAATGCTGAGGACGCTAAAAACTTTCTATCTGAAGCGGGCTTTGATTCAGAGATTGTTTCCGACCCAATTGACGTGGTTTCTGTTAAAGAACTGAAATTAGAAAATGACCCTCAGACAGAGCGAGTTATGAGTTTTCCAGTCTGGGTCCTTACACCTAGGAAATAGTGAATTGTGGGGTAGGGTAAAAGGCAGGAATATAGATTGTCGCATCATTTCTTCTCTCAAAAATAGTTCTGATATCCTCTACCACGGCACCCTAGTAGGAATTTTGCTCAATATGTCAATCATGATAACAATTTTAATCATTTTAGCAACCCAATATTAGAAAAAGTATACATTGACTTTCGATATCTATAGTATATACTTGAGATATATGAAAACAATGATTAATGTTAAAACAGATAGCGAACTTAAAAAAGCAGTCCAAGAAGTGGCTAGTGATTTAGGATTACCCCTTGGAACCATCATTAACCATTACTTGCGCGAACTTGTTTATGAAAGGCGGGTAGTTTTTGCAGATCATCCGATGCCGAATTCTAAAACACGAAAAATAATAGCTCAAGCCCTTCAGGATATAAAATACGGGCAAAATCTTTCAACCTCTTTTGATACAGCAAAAGGGGCTGTCGGTTATTTGAAATCGCTCTAATTTTTATGGTAATTAATTACCATCGTAGTTTTTTAAGAGATTTCAAAAGATTGACCACAAAAATCAAAGATAGGTTTTATGAAAGACAGGAGATGTTTATGATCGAACATTTTAATACTTTATTAAATAACCACTCACTTAAGGGAAAATATAAAAATTGTCGAAGTATAAATATAACAGGAGACTATCGGGCAATATATACAATAAATAGCGATTCATGTATTTTTATTAGAATTGGAACCCATGACGAACTTTACGGGAGATAGTTTTTGTGAATAAAATTTGAGCCTAAAATCATCGAGTTTGTTTATGATAAATCATGAGTATTTAATAAAAAAAAGCCTTAGTTATCATTCTGTTGATCAGAATAATATCTAAGGCTGTGTGTCTGTTTGTCAGACTTCTTTAGTGAAGAGTATTTTGTTTACAAGACTTTCGTACCATGCAGCTGCCAGTAGTCCAGCGAACGCTCCGGGTATGAGATAGATTGTCGCGGGTTGTGGGAACTTGAAGATGAAGAGCATGGAGAGGGCTGCAATTGACCCTGCGACGTATCCGAGCCATGCCCCAATCACGAGGCTTGACTTTCGGTATCTTACCGCCAGTCGGAGTGCGCATATGACGATGAATCCAGGAATAACTATGTCTCCCAGGCCCAACATGAATTGGTAGTCGCTGTCGATCGAAAGTGTCTTAGGAATCATCACTAGCACCGGGATCAAGACTTTTCCACCAATCGTAGCCCCTGCCACAACTTTTTGCATGAGTCCCGCACCAAATACCATCAGAGCATCGTAGCCCATGATTCCAAGCGATAGGACAAACGACTGCTTCAAGGTGATGTTCCTATAAGTGACAAGGAACTGTGTCGCCATTAATATGGCCATGGTGTCGATGGTGATCCGATTGGGATGAACATACCATCCATAGCTTAGTACCGCTGACAAGAAAATACTCCCTATCTTCGAGATAAACTTGTTAACTTTTGTTTGCACGAGAAGATCCTGGGTGAATTTCTCAGTCGACAAGAAGCATAGAATCAACATCAGTATTCGAAGATTGAGTCCAAGGCACATTGCCGCGTAGGTGCCAGAAAGTATCGTCACAAACCATGTGATAATGCTGGCCACTTGGTGTACTGCGTCCCTGGCAGACTTGGCTTCCCTGGGTAGTTTGGCGGCCCTAATGTGGTCTGCGAGTCCAGAGAAAGCTATATATCCGGAGATCACAAATAGCACCATGATCCCGGCCTGTTGTGCGAAGACACCAATCATTAGGTTGGTGGGAATCATGGCAGTCCTCCTTTAGTTGTTTCAGTTTTCGAGGTACGTCGGTTCCAATATTAGTTTGATTTTACTATATCATATGTATTATTCTTTGTCAACTTTGTTTGGCTCTAGCCGTAAATAGTGCTAATTTTCCGATAGGTAATTAGGTTATTGTACGTTGCAAGATGGAGGAAGCAAAATGCAAATAAAGCGATTTGGGATAAACGTTGGCCTAAGGTCTAAGTTGTCGATATGCGGTTGAATGATTGGCGGTTTTTGTTGTGATATAATTTATTTGTGGAAATAGAGAAAAGATTTTTAAATGTTGATTTGGATGTTTTAAAGCTCGGGCTTGTAAGTTTTTTTACTGATATCAGTTCTGAGGCTATCTTCTCTGTTTTTTCAATTTTCTTTACTGTAATTCTTGGTGCGTCAGCATCCTTCCTGGGATTGGTCGAGGGATTCTCGGATTTTGCCGCGTCGTCACTTGATTATATTGCTGGTTGGTTATCTGATAAATCTGGTAAGAGAAAGTCGCTGGCGTTGGTTGGTTACGGATTTTCGACACTAGCAAAGATTATGCTTTTGTTTGGAACTTCTGTAGCTGTTGCCGCTTCTTTTAGAGTCGTCGAGCGTCTAGGTAAAAGTTTTCGCGGTCCTCCTCGGGATGCATGGCTTGCATCTGTGGCAGAGTATTCAAATAGAGGATATGTTTTTGGTTTACATAAAGCGCTGGATAAGGCCGGTGCAATACTTGGTCCGCTTATCGCTTATTTTCTACTATCTCGGTTTGGTCAAGATGAAAGTACGTTTCGCTTAATTTTCTTAATTGCGGTATTTGGAGCTTTTACGGCTGTCCTCCTGCTTGCGATAATGAAAGACAAGCCAGGTATTCCTCATAGGAAAGAAAATATTTTCAAAGCCTGGAAAACTCTAAATTCTAGATTCAAACTGTTTTTAATTCCGGCTGGAATATTTTCTTTAGCCTACTTCAGTTTCAGTTTTTTGCTTTTGAAAGCATACCTTGTTGGTTTTGCCATAAAAGATGTTGTCTTACTTTACGCGCTTTTTAATATTTCGTTCGTGGTAATGGCTGTGCCGATTGGGAAGTTGGGAGATCTTATTGGTCGCAGGAGTATAATTATTTTGGGATATCTGACATACATTATTATGTCTATTGGGTTTATATTCGCAACTCAAAAATGGGAAATTATAGCTTTGTTTTTGCTATTCGGAATCTTTTATACAATTGATGAGGCACAGAGTAAGGCTTTTATCTCAGATATAGAAAAAGACAGAAGAGCAACTGCCATTGGTTTATACAATTTTGTGACTGGTACAATTTATCTATTTGCGTCAGTTATCGCAGGTTTGCTTTGGGTTATTAATCCCGCATATAGCTTTTTATTTGCGGCAATTGTTGGGTGTATTGCCGTGAGTCTTTTTATAATTCTTTAAAAGGTTGCTATAATTAATACATAATTTATGCTTAAAAAATATTTAGTTGTTTATATTATTTGCGGTCTTATGTTGTCACCTCTTTCGGCTTTGGCGATTACAAAACAGGTGAAGGATAGTCGTTCAACATTTACTATCGAGGACCGACATACATATCCAGTAGTTTTTCTGCCCGGTATGGCGGGTTCTGTACTCTCCCTCGGTGGAGGCAATGACGTCTGGCCGGGGTCCTTGTCTGGTGGTGATAGTTCGTTTGATGATCTCTCACTGAAGATTGATGGGCGCACGGCAGAACACGGTCGTCGTCTTCTTGCTGTAGACGTAATGAAGTATGGAGTTGGTGATGCCTCTGGATTTCAAGGGGGATGGTTTGCTTTCCCTGTTTATCAAGGGTTTTATGATTATATGATGAATGAAGGATATTCTCTTTCTGAAAATCTTAAAACAGGTAAACAGTTCTTTGATTTCCCTTATGACTTCAGAACTGATAATCACGATTGGACCAAGTTACTTGATAAAAAGATTGATGAGGTTCGCGATAAGACGAAGAGCGATAAAGTTATTCTATTTGCTCACAGTATGGGGGGATATCAGGCGCGTTTGTACATAGCGGATCCAAGTCGCGCTAAAAAGGTTGCGGCGGTAGTTTTTATGGGTACGCCACACCACGGTTCCCCAATGGCTTTTTGGTCCTATACTAACGGTTATAATTTTGGTAACAAAAAGATATCTGATACAAAAATGTGGGAGGTTGCTGCAAATTGGCCCGGCGGTTACCAGCTTTTGCCGGACTACAAATTTTTACAAAATGCAGATGGCTCTTTTTGGAGTATTGATCGAACATATGGAGATGGATATATCACACAGCAAGAGTATGATCATTATCTCAAGGCCAAGAAAGATGGCCGTCCATATAATATCACTTATGGTTTGCCAAATAAGCAGTTCGTTAAAGATAGTCTCGCCCTTCACGCTGGTTTTGGCTTAAAGTTGCCACAGTATCCGGAGCTCTCCTATTATATGATTGAAGGAACCAAACAGGACACCGTTCAATATTTTGAGGCAGATCTGGAAAATGTTGGTTTGCCCAAACCACTTTTGAAATTGACTAAAATTATAACACCCAGGGGGGATGGCACGGTTGCATCAGGGGGTTCGCGGGTAGAGGGTGCCACTAAATTTTCTGTCCCATCAGAGCATGGAGCTATAGCGTCAAATGCCGGAACTCATAAACTTCTAACCATGATTGTAAGGGGGGTTAATCACGAGATAGAACGTGAAGGGATTGCGCAGGATATTTCGAAGTTTGCCACTACTCATTTACAAACATTGGCCCTTACAGACAAAAAAACACAGTCAGTAATCACGGCTGATGATAAAGATAAAAATCTTATTCAGGCTCTAATACAGATATTATTTGTTGGTACGCCAGACGAAAAGAAAATTGCTTTACGGGATGAACTTCGAGCTAAATCTAAACAGCTTTTTAAAACCACACACGCAAATATAATAATTAGGGATTCTAAAAACGGCGACGACAGTTACTATATTATCATTGAGAACTATGGCGTCGTATCAACAGGCCCAGGTGTCGTTAATAGTGCGCTTCTCACTGTTACGATAGATTCAAAAGAAACATTCGATGATATTGTGAATAATGTCATCGATCCAGTCACAGTGCTTCAGCAGGGAAAGATTACACTGTCCGGCAGTGGCCCGATTCAAACTTTTACTTTTAAACTTTTTGAATGGATCAGTAAATACGTGTCTAAATTCCTAAAAGGATAAGTTGACATATCTGAAGTAAAATGGTAGTTTCTCGCAAGACGATCGTTAACTATTAAGGATCAAATCCTCAGTATATGTCTGAGGGAAAGAGGTGTTTGTGAATACAACTGTATTTTCTGCGTTGGGGCGAAGAGATTACCAGGAAGATCGATGCGTTCAAGCGAGTCTAAGTTCCGGAGATCTTCTGGCGGTATTTGATGGGCATTCAGGTTCGACGGTTGTCGAAATTGTTTCCAAAAACTTGCTGGTGGTATTCGGGAGTGAATACCAAAAGATGAAGAGTAATTGTCCAGTGGATTACGAGAAACTCTTGCGATTAGTGACTGCCAAGCTTGACGATATGGTGAAGGATACAGAATCAGGCGGCTCAACTATGTCTCTTGTTTTTATTCCAAATGAGAACGAAGGTCGGGTTGCCTACGTTGCGGTTATTGGTGACTCTCCGGTTGTAATCACTGATAATGTCGGTAAAATATTCATAGGTCCGGATCACAACGTTCGAAACAATTTAAAGGAGCGGAAAGCTGCCGAACTCCGTGGGGGACTTTATCCTGGAGACGGGTATCTTTATGAACCGCAAGGACGACATGGTCTGCAGCTTGCACGTGATTTGGGTAACAGGAAGAAATTTGGCAACGTTCTGTCTCACGAGCCGGATACAGCGAGGGTTTGTTTGGGTGAGGAGAGTATTGTTTTGATCGCAAGCGATGGTGTTTTTGATCCAGCGCATGAAACAGATACTATGCTTCAGGCTAAGCATTTCGTTGATATGATAAGAGCCGGAAGCGATGCTAAGGATCTTGTTGAAGACGCTATTGCAAGACAAACAGGAGATAACGTGACAGCAATTGTCTGGAAGGCAGAGAAGTAATATATAGTTTTAATTGTCCCGCACATTGGTGCGGGATTTTGATTTGTATCAAATGCGCAAGACTGGTTATAATATCTATAGTTATGAAAACAAGGAATAAATTAAAAAAAAGCAAAAAAAGCGGACAAGTCGTAGTTGCTGTCAGTGGGGGATTTGACCCGATACATATTGGTCATGTGAGAATGTTTAAAGAGGCCAAAAGGTTGGGTGATAAACTTGTTGTTATTTTAAACAACGATAACTGGCTTCGAAATAAAAAGGGTTACGCGTTTATGTCTGAAAAGGAACGGATTGAAATTATTAAATCAATCGATGACGTGGATGAGGTTTTGTTGACTCATCATAAGAAGAATTTTACCGATCGAAGTGTGTGTCGAGAGTTGCTTGAAATTAAGCCAGATATATTTGCGAACGGTGGTGATCGAACTAAAAAGAATATTCCTGAAATTGCGACCTGCGATGAAATTGGTTGCAAAATGATCTTTGGTGTCGGTTGGGGAGGTAAGGTTCAATCAAGTTCTTGGCTCACTCAAGGGGTCATTGAACACATTAGATGTAAGTGCGGTGAAAAGTTGTCGTGCGGAAAATGTAGCACTCGAAATTGAAGCCTTGTATGGATAGAGATGTTTATTGGGTCTTCGATTAGTGGATTTTTCCTACGTCACAGGTAGATAATTTTTTATTTGTCCCGTCCATTTTTTTAAAATTGTCTCCATATATTTGACTTTTACACTAATAATGTTATACTTATTTTGAATTTGGTGGTGAGTTGGACTTTGTAAACAGGGGTAATTATATAGGAGGAGTTCATGTCTACTTTCGCGAGGCTGAAGCGTATGGTCAAGAGTAGGGTTAATGGGATGTTTGATACGATTCCGTCTTCTTATGAGTCTACACCGTGGACCGACCCATCATCCGAGAATGTTCACAAGCGGCCAATAAGGCCCGAGATTCCAGAAGATGCTCTGTTTGAGGATCTGCAGAATAGTATGACTCTTGATCGGAGGTTAGCGAATGAGTTGTACAATATCATGTCCATGGACGACGCACTTCCTTGGCTTATGAACCTATCTCGACTTCTCGAGAAGAGATCTGAAGGCGGGGTTGATCGGCTGAGTAAGGAGGTAGTTTGCGACATTATCGGTGGGGTTAATGCTCATGTCGATGAACTTCTGCTGGCACAGCAAGGTGATCCGGTAGCGGCGGGAGTTAGTATTAAGGTAGTCTTTGACTCGGTTGCGTTATCGGTGAGTGGCGTGGCCGTTAATAGAGAGGAACTCATAAGGTGTATTGAGTTTCGGAGCGGAGTTTCAAAGTCTGTGGCCTCGTGGTGGGCTGAGTTGATTCCACTTCTTTTGCCTCTTCACAAGAACTTATTGCCGCAGGTTTCGGTTATGACCGAAAATGGTAAGTATATTCTTTGCAAAAAAGAATCTCCTAAGGAGGACGGGGAATGTCCAAAACCCTGAGAGCTGTTACAGCCCTTGTGTTGGGATTTTTGTTCACCGCTTTTTTTGGTATGGGCGGTGCCGTTCTTGGAATTATTTTTAAAATTCCATGCATGGTGATCGGCTGCAAAAATCCTTTCCGCTACATCGTCAATTTTTGGGCGTTCTTGATTACGGAAGTTTGTGTTCGGAGGCTGCTGTCGATAGAAACAGTAATCACTAGTACGGTTCCACCGATTGCGGACGACGAAGTTGTTGTTTGTTTTGGGAACCATCCATCAACCCTTGGTGTCGCAACTTTCACACACTTCGTCTGTCAGTATTTGTCTACTGATATTCTTGTAGTTTCGAAGATTGAGCACCTATGGAATCCATTTATCGGTTGGCCTCTTTGGTGCTTAGATTCGGGAATTTTCGTTGACCGGAGTAGCCCGAATGATTCAAGCGAGGCAATCGATAACGGTATGGCAAGTTGTCTGCGAGTTCCTTCTGCGATCGTGATTTTTCCCGATATGCACCGCCCCTCTGAGAAGCTGATTGAGGAAGATCGGAGGAAGTTTAAGGACAAGATTCCTGGACTCCAAAGTTGGCTAAAGCAAACACTTGTCCCGCGGGGCGGCGGTTCGTACGGTTTGATCCGGGCGGTTAAGGGTAGAAAAGTCAGGGCGGTTCAAATCACGACGTTTTGTGACCATGCTGATAATAACATCTGGAAACTTTTCAATCTCTTTGGCGCGAAGTTCTACATTGAGGCTAAGCAGGATTTAGAGATTCTTAATCTTGATCGTGCCAGTCTCGATCAGCATCAAAATGCCGAGTGGAAGGAAAAAAACGAAGTGATTGAGCGTGGGAAAATAAAGTAGCAGAGTCGCCGCCGGCATCCCTGGCGGCCTTATTTTTTATATACACTATATTTTGTGTTAGACTGAATGTGATTATGCGCCCTTCTTCCAAAATAATTTTGTATTTAATCGGTGTAGCTATGCTGTGTATAGCTACATACTTTCTGGTCTATGAAGGTTTTTTAAAAGCAGAAGGAATTAAGTTTGAATCAGCAACTGTCTACGTCGCCCCAGTACCTGTATTGGATAAAATCGCCTACGACAAAAAATTAATCGAAGCCGCTAACTATGGAACCACTACGCCCCGTACTGCATCGTCAACACCGAATCTGTGGCCAGTCAAAACGGTTTATCCTAATATTGGAGCGATCTTACCTTTTAAACGTATCGTTGCGTATTACGGAAATTTTTATTCTACAGGTATGGGGGTCTTGGGTCAGTATCCTCCACAAGAGATGTTAAGGAGACTTGGTGAAGATGTAAAAAAGTGGCAGCTTGCAGATCCAGGTACACCAGTCATGCCAGCCCTGGACTACATTGCTGTCACCGCTCAGGGGAGTTCTGGTCCAACCGGTAAATATCTGCTCAGAATGCCGCCCGATCAGATTGCGCGCGCAATTGATCTAGCCAGTCAGGTTAACGGAATTGTTATTTTAGACATTCAGGTGGGACAAAGTAATCTTCAAACAGAAGTACCTCTACTAAGAAGTTTCCTAAAAATGTCCCAGGTCCATCTTGCGATTGATCCGGAATTTTCGATGAAGACAGGGGCTAGGCCAGGGACTGTGATAGGAACTTTTGACGCGGAGGATGTAAATTATGTTACAAATTTTTTGGCGAATTTGGTCAAGGAAAATAATTTGCCGCCAAAGATTTTGATTGTCCATCGCTTTACACAAGCCATGGTGACACATTATAAAAAGATAACACCTCTGCCGGAAGTCGAGATCGTTATGGATATGGATGGCTGGGGCACGCCGGCTAGAAAAATAAATAGTTATATCGAATATATCCAAAAGGAACCGGTACAATTTACGGGCATGAAACTCTTTTATAAAAATGATCTTTGGGCGCCGAGCTCAGGGATGATGATGCCTTCGGATATTTTAAAATTAAAACCGCGACCGTTATTTATTCAATATCAATAGATAGATTTACAGATTGTTGTTTTTTGTATATAAATGTATTTGGAAAAGGAGGTTGGTTAAATGTCGAAAAAGTATCTTGGCAAACTCACCGAATACCAGGATCAGGGTGGCGAAGGGGCGATTGACTGGTGTTTGTTTATTCCAGAACTGCATGGAAAGAGTGATTGTCTACAGCCTGTTCAAAGAGGAGATAGGCTTAAGATTTTTGAAAAGGATGGCAGGGTTATTTTCGATGGAATTGTTGAGCCAGATTTCGAGAGTGTGTATGAATTCGCTCGTGAGAACTGGGCGAAAATGAATATGGATCCAAAAAAGTTCCCTGGAGTGTCGACTTGGACGCAAAAGGGTTTACATTTTCGGGACTGGTCTAAGTTTTTCTTTGATGGTCTTAAGGCCGAATTGACTAAAAGCAAGTAACTAAGGGGGAGATTGAGATGGGTATTAATGACAATAACGAAGTGGCAAGAAAAAAGCAGGCGGAAAAATGGAGAAAACAGATTAAGCAGATAGTGAAAGAAGGAATGAGACGGGAGATTGAGGCGATTATTGTAAGAGATATGCCCGGCTGGACCCTGGCCCCGGATTCTCATCCGGAGAAAGATTTCGACGGTGATGGATACAAGACTGACAGCTATATGGTCACAGTTCAGAGCAAAAATGGCTTTACCAAGAGTGCTGTCATCTCTGATGGGAAAGTGATTGGTTCTCAGGGATAGTAGTTTGTACCACTGGCGTAGTCCAGTGGTTTTTTTATTGGTATACTTTTGTTATAATTAAGGTATATAAATTTAATAAAAAAATGAAAAATTTTACTTGGAGAATTTTTTTTGCTACTTCCATTTTGTCGGTTGTTTCAGTATATGCGGTGGCTTATGCGACTTACGCCTCCACCACCATCGACTCAAACATCAACACGGGAGGTACTCTTGATGTTACTGGTGCTGTAACTCTAGGTAGCGCTACTTCCACAGCCTCCAATGGGTGGAATATCTCTGCTGGCTGTTTTGCTATTAATGGTATATGTGAGGGGACGGGGACCGTAACATCAGTCAGTGGCTCAGGTGGAACAACAGGTTTAACACTAACCGGTGGAGCCATAACCACCTCAGGAACTCTAACTCTTGGAGGCACACTAGCACAAGCTAATGGTGGCACTGGTGCATCAAGCTTCGGTATTCCTTTTTACACATTCTTTAATGCGACCACTACGGACGCATTAACTCAGGGTTCTTCTAACAAATATTACTCGACTCTTCTTTTTGCCACTGATTTAGCGGGTACGACAACTGATGCCCTAGCTGGGGGTTCTACAAACAAATATTTCTCTAATTCACTGGTCGGTGCGTATATCTCAGGTTCGACCACCGTCCCTCACATCGGTGGTGATGCCTATGGAGGTAACGATATGCTTGTCTGGAATGGTTCCGCTTGGACGGTGGTGGCGACTTCGACGTTGGGGATTAGTGGATCGTCACAGTGGATAACCAGTGGATCAGACATTTATTACATAACTGGAAAAGTGGGGATTGGGAATACAGGTCCCACAGAGGCTCTCGACGTGGCAGGTAATGCAAATATAACGGGAGTATATAAAATTAATAATGCTACTATATTACAGGCAGACGGTAACATTGGTACCAATGGCGCTAATATTGCCTTAGGCTATTTAAGTGGTTCCGCTGGCACTTGGGATGCAGGAATTACATCTCTTGGGTCTGAGGCTGGTAATCACACATATGATGGCTATCAGTGGCAAGACACGTATGTTGGAGCATTTGCTGGTCAGAATAATTCTGGTCATTATCGAACTGGCAATACCTTTATCGGTCATTCGGCGGGAAAGGATTCTACGGGGGGCCAGAATAACAGTTTCCTTGGCTTATCAGCAGGGCAGAGTATTACAGGATCGAATAATACATTTCTTGGTACAAATGCTGGCTATACCGACGGAAGCGTCGTGAGTGATATAACGGTAACCAATGCTACTGCGGTCGGCTATAACGCGGAAGTCACCCGAAGCAATTCGCTTATTCTTGGTGGTACTGGAGCTTACGCCGTAAATGTCGGCATCGGCACCACATCTCCATCAGCTGAGCTTGCAGTAACTGGAGGTCTTTTTACTACCGCTTCCTCCACAATGATGAATGGCATTGATCTTACTGGTGGTTGTTTTTCTGTTAACGGAACTTGTATAACAGCAGGGACCGGACCACAAGGTCCAGCAGGTTCTAGCCAGTGGGCAGATGGTGTAGGTGGTGTGATTTCTTATATTGCCGGAGATGTAGGTATTGGAACCACTAATCCGACTGCGTTGCTTGACGTCAACGGTCTTGCCTCAACTACCAATCTAACTATCTCTGCCCTCGGTACACCAGCAGGCACATTCCTTGCGGTTGATCCTATGGGAAATGTTATTGCGACCACGACGCCATCGGGGGGGGGAGTGACTGGTTCTGGAAACTCGGGCCAAGTTACCTACTGGAACGGCACAGGTTCAGTGGCTAGTAGTGCAGGATTTCTTTTTTCTGCACCAGCGGCTGGTGCGATCTTAACTCTCGGTGACAACTCTAGCACTGGTGGCAACATGAGTATAACCCCGGGTACTGGATCAGGAAACACATTTAGTGGTCACAGTAATCTCCTTATTGGGACAAACAATACAGCAGACAATACTAGTCTTGCTGTCGGATCAGGAAATAATGCTGGTAATAACTATGACGTACTCTTTGGAGAGAATAATTCTACTCCTGGTTGTAACGATTGTTTTGCTTTTGGAAACAGTAACGCTGCAAGTGGTCAATACTCACTTCTCGCTGGTCAAAGTAACACAACTGCAAGTATAGACAACATGGCCTTTGGAAATACAAACCTTGTGGCGGGTGCAGGAGCAATAGGTATCGGTTCGTTTACAAACACAAATGCGACCCAAGCCATAACAATTGGTAGCGGTGTGAATAATGGAAATAAGCTAAGTAATATTATTGCAAACTCTCTAGCAATTGGATTTAATAGTACTGTTCCAACACTGACAGTGACAGCAAGTCCAGGTCCAGGAACTGATACCGTCGGTAATGTCGGCATCGGCACCACATCTCCATCAGCTGAGCTTGCAGTAACTGGAGGTCTTTTTACTACCGCTTCCTCCACAATGATGAATGGCATTAATTTAACAGATGGCTGTTTTTCCATAAATGGTATGTGTATTTCCGGTGGCGGTGGCGGAAGTACTGCAGCTAGTTCAATAACCAGTGGGACGTTTGGTGCTGGTGATTACGTTTTTCCATCTATTCTGACTGTTAATGACAACATTTCTACTTCCTTTATTTCAGCAACATCAACAACGGCCACTTCAACTTTCTCTGGCAGTATTCAAGTTGGTGGGAGTGCAAGCACCACTCAATTAGTAGTTGGCGGTGTCGGTGGAACTACGGGGACTATAAATAAAATGTTGTTTGGAACATGCACATTTACAGATGGGGTTGTGATGGCCGGTGCCACACAAAGAATAGAAACTTGTAAAAATGCAGACGCGTCAGATTTAGTGGGAGTAATACACGGGGATATAATAATCGTTACACCAACGTCATTTGTTAATCATGTTGTCATGGGCTCTGCTTCGTCAACAGTCGATGGATCGATTTCGATAGCTCTTGATGCTGGTGGAGCACCTGTAACTCCCGGAACCGCCGTGTTTAGTTGGATAGATTTGAAATAGTTTTAACTTAATTTCAAAAATGTCAAAACAAATAATAATTGAAGAATCACCAATTTCAAGATTTATTTTTTCCGATACGCGCGCGGCCTGGCTGTGGTTAGTTATAAGATTGTACGTGGGCCATTTATGAACTTTAATTACTTATTGGCCGGTACACTCAGCATAAATCCAGTTTTGTTTACATTAAGTATTGGAATAATTTTAGCCTGGAAGGTGGCTGGGTATATTGGCCTTGATCGATTTGCCATACTCTCATTAGGAACACTATGGAAACCCGGATCTATATTTACTTCTTAGATTTTGATATTCTTACAAAAATCTATACAATGTTCGGATGACTCAGAACGAGGCAATTTCGATACTTAAGACCGGTGCGAACGTATTTATAACCGGCGAGCCAGGTTCAGGTAAAACACATGTTGTAAATCAGTACGTCAGATATCTGGATAATCACGGCGTTGAAGTCTCTGTTACAGCATCGACTGGTATTGCCGCTACCCACATAGGTGGACTAACAATACATTCTTGGAGTGGAATTGGTATTAAAGATAGATTAACTTCTCATGATCTTGATCGAATTGCTTCGACCGAATATATAGCTAAGAGAGTTGGGCGTTCCAAGGTTCTTATAATCGATGAGGTTTCGATGCTCTCGCCAGAGATTTTGACTATGGTTGATATGGTTTGTCAAGAAATAAAGCAAAGAGAGTCTCCGTTTGGAGGCCTACAAGTTATTTTAGTTGGCGACTTTTTCCAGCTTCCGCCTGTAGTTAGAGTCAATTCAGACGAAGGTTCACAAATCTCTTTATTAGATGAAGAGGGAACCACAAATCGGTTTGCCTTTTGTTCATCAGTTTGGGCCAAAGCCGGTTTGACTACTTGTTATCTGACCGAGCAGTATCGCCAAGATGATCAGGTTTTTCTTTCAATACTTTCCGCAATACGAAAAAATACATTTGGCGGGGAACACTTGAAACATCTTAATAAACGGAAAGTTTTACCGAATGCTATGCCGTCAAATGTACCGAAACTTTTTTCACACAATGTAAATGTTGATACTGTTAACGACGCGACACTTGAGAGAATCAAGGATAAAAAGGAAATTTTTCAGATGATGTCAAGTGGACACGATGCTTTAGTTGCAATTTTAAAGAGAGGGTGTCTTTCGCCTGAAACACTTGCTCTTAAATTGGGAGCCGAAGTAATGTTTACTAAAAATAGCCAACAAGAGGGCTATGTGAATGGAACATTGGGAACGGTTATCGGATTTGAGAGTGATAGACGATATCCGAAGATCAAATTAAGAAATGGAAAAATTTTGACTGTTGAACCGACAGAATGGATTGTCGAAGAGAACGGTAAGATTAAGGGTAAGATCGTCCAGATCCCGCTCCGTTTGGCCTGGGCGATAACAGTTCACAAAAGCCAGGGGATGAGTATGGATGAAGCGATCATGGATCTCTCTAGAGTCTTTGAATATGGTCAGGGATATGTGGCACTTTCACGGGTACGTAGATTATCCGGACTTTACCTCTTGGGCTGGAACGAGCGTGCCTTTAAAGTGCATCCGGACATTTTGACTAAAGATGAAGAGTTTAGGATAAGTTCAGAAGCTGCTCGTGAAGGTTTCGCTAAGATGAATCAAAATGAGCTAACTGAGATGCATAATAATTTTATAATCGCCTCGGATGGGAGTTTAAATGCTTTGAAAAAATCAAAGACGGGCGAAATCAAAGAGCAAGATACAAAATTAATTACCCTGGAGCTTTGGAAACAAAATAAGAGTGTTCCAGATATTGCTAAGATTAGAAGAGTTAAGGTGCAAACAATTTTTTCACATATTGAGGATTTAGTTGAAAAGGGAAGAATAGATCGTGACGATTTAAGAGCGACTCTTTCTCCAGATGCTCTGAGGGATTTGGTGAAAATCCACGCCGCTTTCAGAGATCTTGCTACTGATCGGCTCACACCTGTGTATAAAAAGTTTAACGAAAAGTATTCGTTCGAGGACATCCGTATTGCGAGGATGTTGTTAATTAGGTAGAAGGTATCTTGTAAAATAAGCCTTTTCTCACCAACCCATTGACAAAACATCTAATAGTATTCTATACTCTGTTCAGATAAAAATAATAAAAAGCTAGCTCTTCACATCAAATAAAAGTTCAAAAAACCTTGATGCGCATCCCAACGTGGAGGCATCATATACCTCGATTAAATTCGAGGGGAAGGAGCTGTCACCATGACGGTACATGAGACTGTCGCCGACGGCAAACTTGGGAACGAGGAGCTTGGTCAATTCACCCGCAAGGTGGACGAATCCCAGTCTCACCCCACGTCGGTAACGGCGTGGGTTTTTCTTTTTTTAAATTTGTAATAGAATGGTTAGATGGAAACTAAAAAAAATGGAACGGTAAATAGTGATCGTTTCGATTATCTTTTTATTGGAACAGGCAATTCGGCATTGACGGCGGCGGCGCTCCTAACCAATTCTGGAGCCAGAGTTTTGATGCTCGAAGCACACGATATTCCCGGTGGTTATGCTCAATCTTTTGCCTGGGGGGACTACTTTTTTTGTGGGCAGGTCCATTATATATGGGGTTGTGGTCCGGGCGGCAAAATTAATGCTTTTTTAAAAAAGATTGGACTCGACAAAGAGATCACCTTCAATTTATATGATCCTGATGCTTACGATATTATGGCAATGCCCGACGGCAAGAGAGTCGGTATACCATATGGTTGGGAAAGACTTGCAAAAAATATTGAGGAGGCCTATCCGGGTCAGGGAGACCGTGTAAGAAAATTTACCAGTATAATTGATAAGATTCGAAGAGAAGTAGCACACTTTCCTGATCGGAAGATTAAGTGGTGGGAATTCGTGGTTCATGCCCCTCAATTTTGGAATCTTATAAAGTACAGAAATAAGACGCTTCAAAACGTTTTTGATGAATGTGGACTTTCTATAGAGGCACAAACTGTTCTAATTGCGAACGCTGGTAATTTTATGGCTCCTCCGACTACCCTTTCTATTTTTGCGTACGGTGCTCTTATGGCCGGATATAATGGGGGCGCGTATTACCCTACCAAGCATTACAAATTTTATATAGATCGACTCGCTGAATTTATTGAGGAGCATCGTGGGTCGAGGATTTTATATAAGACCGAGGTGACGGGCATAGAAGTTTTTGGTGATAAAGTGACATTGGTTCGTACTAAAGATGGTAGAACCTTTAGTGCTAAAACTATCATTTGTAACATGGATCCCAAGCGTGCGGCCGACATGATTGGACTGGAAAAGTTTGATAATGTATTTAAGAAAAAGCTGGATTACACGTATTCTCCATCTGGTGTTATGGTCTACCTTGGTCTTAAGGATATCGACTTAAAGAAATATGGATTTGGGAAA
>JACQCV010000015.1 GCA_016201465.1 Candidatus Vogelbacteria bacterium
AGAAATCACCCATTTTGGAGTTAACCCTGGATCGTGGTGAAAACGGATCCACAAAAGAGCTTTTTGGCCCACAGCCGGTAACCTATTAAATGATACCGCCCCCTTTTTTTGAAGGGGGTTTTGCATTTTTGGCGGAGCCGGAGGGATTATTTCTCTACGAGAACAGTATCCCAATTGGATATTTTATTTCGTACCTCATAAACTATCTCAATCGGGCTTCGAATCCCTACGAAAGCCATCCCTATGGCTTTCTCCTAAATTTAACTGTGTTAAATTTCTCCTGCGGAGAGATACTAGCCTCGGCTCGAACTTTCTTCGAGACGAGACCGAACTAATTGAAACTGCTGGCGTGCGCTCGGCGGTGAGTGCTGACATGAAAAGGTAACGCACGCGCTACGTACCCGTGGTGCGCCCCCACCTGCGTCGGGTGTGCTCACCCGCTCGCCGCGCACATCCGGGCCCGCTCGCTGACGCGAGCGGGCGGGACTCCCGGGAAACTAGCTTATTTCTTCTCGGCGATTTCTTTCATTAGCTCATGAGAAACTCTCCCCGCGTCCTGCAGGATATCCCGGTCATTGATTGTGAGGAAACCATGTAGCTTGTCTATCCAGTCTTTCATCTTCATTGGAATTCTACGTCTGGCTTGCTCAGTGGCAAATATCAAGTATTGTTCGACGAGCGCGTTGAGCTGGGTCAGCTCCTCTTTGTCGTAATAATTCTTGGCGATAACGATCTCTTCTTTTGTGGGTTTCGCTCCTCGAAAAGTGGTGAGCCCGAGATTCTTCTTGCTCGTATCTATTCTGTCCACGACAATCTCTGCTGCTGTACTTCCGGTCACCGCATAGTGGACTTTATTTTGCACTGTTTTGAAAAACAGGAGACTCTGGTCGTTTGTGGGGTCATAGTCAATACTGGTGGCATAGATATCAGTAATTTTACGATAGAATCGTTTTTCGCTGGTGCGAATATCTGCAATCGTACGTTCGAGCTCTTCGAAGTAGTCAAAAGGCAGATCGGGGTTTTTGAGCCGTTCGCTGTCTATTACAAAACCCTTCACAATGTATTCAGAAAGTCTTTCGGTGGCCCACTTACGAAATGCGGTGCCTTGTAACGATTTCACTCGATAGCCGACGGCAATGATAAGTTCGAGGTTGTAATACTTTACTTGGTATTCTTTACCATCTGTCCCAGTACGTCGGAATTCCCGACATACTGAATCTTCCCTTAGTTCACCTTCTTTGAATACGTTCTGGATATGTTCAGTAACCGTAGATCGTCCCTTGTCGTACAAGGACGCTATTGCGTCCTGCGTCAGCCAAACAGTATTGCCATCAAATCGGACGTCGATTTTGATATGTCCGTTTCGGTCTTTGTAGATGATGATTTGGGATCTTGGGGTTTCCATAATTAACTAAGGAAATGCTTAAGTAGCCTCAAAAAATTTCGAATTGGCCGTGAGAACATTTTATGATAGTGCGCCATAAGCCTCCGAGAGTTTTCGTGTGTTTCTCTTTGTGCTAACTCAAAAGCGTATTTTTTGTTTATCTTCGCCCACGCTTGTGCCGTTTCTTTTTTATTTTCTGGACCAAGAACACATGGCGTAGCATCAACTTTCCTAAATACAAAAGTATTAATTGTGAGCCAAAGAGATATGTATCTTATGCCTATAAAATTGTCACTCTCTGCGTCAATGAGAGTTGGGATTAATAATTTTGGAAACACAATATCAAGGTTATCAATCTCACTCAGAACAAATGCCATATTCCATGAGGTATAGAGACTTGTCCACTGCTGTGTAAGATGAAATGTTGCGAACAAATTGCCATTTGTTGCTATTGAATCATAAAAATTCGATTTTGCATGTACGGGCAATACTTGTTTTTCTTGAAATCCTGCACGTGGGTGCCGAACACTAATATCTTCATTTAACTCAAAAGCTGAGATGGATTTGGTTTTATAGCCGTTCTCGAATTCTGAAATGCCTGCCTCATAAATATTTAGTTGGAGCAATTCAAGTACATGTGCAAGTCCTTTCCTTGCTGCTGGACAAAGAATTTTGTACTCCAGATAATTAATCTTCGCTCTAAGATATAAATCACCTAAGGCTGCTTTGCTAATAACTTTATCTTCCTGGCTCCCGAGTCTCATGTAGGCAACGGCAGGATCAACTGAAAATGATTTCAAGCTCTCAAATAGACTATGTGAAATTTGCATAGCCCGCAAAAATGTTCGCACAAGATGCTGTGCATCAATCCCGCATAGTCGTTCTTTTGCTCGTATATGATCATGCACTTCAGCGAAAAACCCGTGATTGTTACACATCGCCGCGGTGATATGCTCGAGGATGAATGTCACATGAACAGCTCTGTGGACATGCTCAGATTTTTCTAGCCAATCTTTATTAAGGGCGACCTCCACAAATTCGATGATGGCGGGGTGTTTGTGAATAATTGCCTGCTGTATGTTCTCAAATAAAGATCCTAACGCTTGCGGTTCAGAGGTGACTTCCACTAAGAATTTTTTCATCGGCGGAAATTTTGTCCGAAGATCATCGAGTCGCATCTCTTTGAGGATACTGTGTGCTACTACTGGATCCGTCTTCATTCCGCGGTCTATGCCGAGGGCAGCCAACGCTTTATCGAGGAGAGCTTCTTTGTTGGTATACACACTGGCTCTCATATTATTTCGTTAGTTCGCTAACCGTAACGCCGAGCGCTTTAGCTATTTTCTCAATCGTCAATAATGTTGGATTCTTATTGCCGTTCTCAATATTACTTAGGTATGGCGCCTCAACCCTAAGCTTCTTACATAAATCACTCTGCAATAAGCCTTTTTCCTCGCGTAGGCGACGTATATTTAGCCCCAATTTTTGAGCTGTGTTTGACATAGATATCAACAGTTCAAAGTATACCGCTATTTAACTTTCCGAACAATTAATCTATAATATAAGTGATGATAACAGTGGACTTTCAAAAATAGCTCTCATCTCCCACCCAGCACCACAATGGTACTTCAGAAAATATAGTCAGAATACCTCCTTATTTTCTTGGTCGCAGCACCGCAAAAGCTCTTAGTTGGGGAAGAAAGGATTTTGCGGGTCTGCTCTCCCACCCTTTAAGGATATTTTTGAAAGTAGCCGCCACGCCCACGCTGATTTCGCTTTCAAATTCCGAAGTTGCTATCTGCGGAGCCGGAGGGATTCGAACCCTCGAGGAGCTTTAAGACCCCTGCGACTTTAGCAAAGTCGTACGTTAGACCGCTCTGACACGGCTCCAGTTGTTAAAAATTAACATATATCTTAGGAATTTCCAAGTGTGTTTTAAGTGTTGCCCATGTTATAATGGAAGAATGAATGAATGGTTTAAATATAAAAGAATCATTTTTGTCGATAAGACTGCCCAGCAAGATTTTCTTAACGCAATAATTATTGCATCAAAGCAGGATGTTAAGCACTTTACAGCCTCCATTGATATTAGTCAGCGAAGCATACAAAACTGGCGAAATGGCAAAACCCGATTACCCTACGAGTTTTTTCAAAAATTAAGTATCAAATATCGTGTCCCTGTTCCCCCTGTAAAAGAATTAATTTCCTTGCGTGATCATCTTAAGAAGATTGGTGTATTGGGTGGTAAACAGACATTTAAAAAGTATCTCTCGCTCCCATTAGTTCAAAGACAAAGAAGATTTGCATGGCAGAAATGGTGGGATACCAAGGGTAAATTTTCCAAACACCCAATAATTAATGTCCGAAAAAAGGTTGTAAAGCCGAGGAATTCAGAATTGCTAGCGGAATTTTTTGGCATAATGCTCGGTGATGGGGGAATGACAAAATATCAGATAACTGTATCTCTGAATCGCCACGACGACAAAGAATATATTCAATTTGTATCAAGGCTTATATATAAACTTTTTCAAATTAAGCCCAGTATTATTATTGCTCCGAACGATCCAGTCAAAAAATCAGTTGCGTCTATACAGCTCTCTAGAAGAGGATTAGTAGAATATCTATCTCGGCGGGGGCTTGTTATTGGAAATAAAGTAAGACAACAGGCTGAAGTGCCAGAGTGGATTATCAGAAACAAGAAATTTAGATTTGCGTGTCTGCGTGGATTGGTAGACACAGATGGATGTGTTTACACAGATACTTATGCGATTGCCGCTAGAGAATATTCATATAAAAAAATTGCTTTTACAAATCGTTCTCTGCCGCTACTGAAATTTGTATATGATACGTGGCTGAATATGGGCTTTAGACCCGCACTGGCAAAAGGGATCGATGTTCGACTTACATCACAAGATGATGTGGCGAGCTATCTGAAATTAGTGGGCACAAATAATCCAAAACATTTGAAAAGGTATAAAGTTTAACGTAGGATAGTAAATCATCTGGAGGGGTGCGTGAGTGGTTGAAACGGGCAGTCTACTAAACTGCTAGGCTAGAAATAGCCTCGAGGGTTCGAATCCCTCCTCCTCCGCCTTTAGTATTTAGTATCGGATGACTCGATTGCCCATATTTTACAAAGTTTTTAACAACGGGCTTTTACCAGAGATCGAATACCAATTCGAGATTAGAACTAGATGGTTACAATGGATTTTAATGAGGCTATCGAAATTCTTAATGGTCTTCTAAAAGAAAAACAACCACTAACATTTAGTAGCTCTTGGATACTACACCAAGCTCCACACGTATATCGCTATGTCTGTAAAAATCTTAGAACAGAAAATGGTCAGGTAGATTGGGATAGTATAACTGCTGCTCTAGATCGAAGATTTTTAAAACACTGGGTAAGATATAAAAGAAAGAGGATAAAACTCTATGAGAGTCAAACTGAGGTGGAAGCCATACTTACCAAGTACAAAGAAAAATTATATATATTAATTGCTCCTAGAGACAATCTAGATAATAAAATTCGAAGTCGAATTATTGTTAACCTGGTACGAATCAGTCAGAGGGGTAATATTCTCGCTCAGAAAGAACTCATTAAATGGCTACAGTATGTCATTGATGATTGGATAGATCGCTACTATCCATTATTCAAGTGGAAGGGTTATACAGATGACATAGAAGATAAAATTAGGAACTGTATTCGTTGTTATAAATACACGGGTTCTTTTCTTGGTTATCTCTACAAAACACTAGAATATTCAGCAAGAGGAATAAGGCCTCTTCAAGCATGGTCTCTTGATAATCTTATTGGGGAGAATGGAGCAACAAAAATTGATTTTGTTATGCAAGATGTAGAGACTGGAGAAGTTAAGTTGTTTGGTAGATAGAAAAAAGTAATTTAAAAATACTCTCTAACTTTTCCACCCAACTTCTTTCCTCTACAATGTTTCAGTCTCCCCAAATACGAAGCCACGACAGATCTCAACTTTTCCACCGGTAATTTTCCTTCAGCCTTTTCGAGCCTCCTAAATATTCTCTTCACAGTTTTTGTTCTCATAACTCTATGATACGGAAACGAAATATACCCAAGAACATCTATGCCGTTATGCCACTTCTGAAATGTCGTCTTGTGGTCATGGAATTTAATCTGAAGATTATCTTGAACAAACTCGCTCATCTGTAAAAAGACTTCTTCCAATACCCGCTTGTCTCTATCAAGTATCAAAATATCATCTGCATAACGAATATAGTATTTTACTCTAGGTTCTCGTTTAACAAATTGATCTAATCTATCTAGGTAAACATTTGAGAGGAGTTGGCTTGTTAAGTTACCGAGAGGCAGACCCTTCTTACTTTTTACTTCAAAACTTTCAATAATATTTCTTAGTAAAGACAAGGTGTCCTGGCAGGGTAGATTTTTTGAGATAGTTTTTATGAGTATCTCGTGATCTATCGAATCAAAAAACTTCTTAATATCACATTTAAGAACCCAGACTGTCTTTGTATTATTCTGAGATAGCGTCCAGGCAAATTTTTCGAACCTTTCCGTCGCAGCCAGAGTTCCCTTACCCTTTCGAGAGGAATAGGAATCAAAGATAAACCTTGGTTCAAATATTGGGGTTAGTACCCTACAAATTGCATGGTGCAAAACTCTGTCTCTCACACAGGCCTTTGATATCTCTCTTTGTTTTGGATCATTAACGTAAAATCTGATATATTGACCGTGTCGATATCTGTAATTTATTAAGTCTTGGTGTAATTTTAGAAGATGGTGTTCAGCCTTTTGGGCGAATTCTAAAACATCACTTTTCTGCATTTTATCCCTTTGAAACTCTCGCCAGGCGCCAAAAAGGTTTTCGAGTGAACTAATTTTTTTAAATAAAATATGAGCCATGAATCTACCCCCGTAAACGCAAGAGTTCTAAAATTCCCTAAACCGTCTCGCTATTCTGTAGGAGTAAAGATTGAGAGTACATTACTTGAGGTTATAGAGTTAATATACCTTGCCCAGAGTAAAAGAGGTACGTCTCGACTCCTCATATTAAACAAAGCCGATATCCTTTTAAAGATACTTCTGGTTCATATGCGTCTGGCTCATAAAACAAAATGTTTAAACGATGCTGGCTTTGCCATTCTCTCTGAGAAATTAATTGAGATTGGCAAGATGATTGGTGGCTGGATTAAACACACAAACACCCCGCACTACTGCGGGGTGTTTGCTGACTCTTCGGGAGAAAACGGCACCCATATTCGTCCAATCGTCGTCAGGCCTGTTCCTGTTCACGTTCGCACCCTCGGCGTCAAATTCACCAAAGTTGACCAAGTTGCCGTCGGAAGAAAAGGATCACCGTTTTTGCCAATAACCTTCAAGGTCACTATCTGTTCGTCTTAACATACACGTTAAGAGGTTCAAACTGTTTTGTTCTACTACGTGCGCACTCCATCAATCCATTTAACCTGCGACTAGTATATGGCAAGCAGAATCATTGGGGAGGCCGATACATGTATCGGCCTCCCCAATGATTCTGCTTGCCATATACTAGTCGCAGGTTAAATGGATTGATGGAGTGCGCA
>JACQCV010000024.1 GCA_016201465.1 Candidatus Vogelbacteria bacterium
CGCGGAACAAATAGAAAATAGTTCAAGTACAGGTTCAGGTTCACGGACCAACGTCTCCGGTAAAAATGGCGAGCCAAAGTCCCAAGAGGTGCTGATTCCCCGGCAACTAGCCACTAGCAACCAGCCACTAGTCACTGACCATAAAAAACTCGGCCGTAATGATCCGTGCCCCTGCGGGTCAGGTCTTAAGTGGAAAAAATGCGGTTTAATTAGTGCACCCGAACATAAAATGGGTGGATAACGACAAGCGCGAAGCGGGACTTCTGCACAAACGATCCATCCGAGCGCATATTTTTGATAAAATACCAAAATGAAGATTATAAAAACCAGAAGTTTTAGGTTAGCAATTAATACTAAAGGCAGCGAAAATTCTGGAAGGGTTGCTGTTGTTCTCCCGGGGAGGTTAGACACAAAAGATTACAGTTGTTTTAATTGCCATCTTGAGTATTTAGCCGAGAAGAACCATCTTGCGGTTTCTTTTGATCCGCCGGGTACATGGGAAAGTCCTGGCGGGATTGAGCTCTTTACCACAACAAACTACATCAAAGCAGTTAACGAGTTAGTCGAATATTTTGGCAACAGACCGACCATTCTTCTTGGTCATAGTCGTGGCGGAACCGTGTCGATAATAGCAGGGACTTCTAATCCGAGTGTCGTTGGATATGTAGCAATTATGTCAAGTTATGGTGCACCCTCGAAGCCGAACCAAGAAGATGTAGAAATGGGCTTTCGGATCTCTTATCGGGATTTGCCGCCTGGAGTTGAGAAAACCAAAGAGCAAAGAAGGTTTGACCTGCCGATTAAATATTTTATTGATGGAGAAAAATATGACGCCGCACTAAGTCTAGTCAAAAGCACAAAACCCAAACTTTTGTTTTATGGAACCCGCGATGAGTTCACTGGAGTGGAAGAGGCCGAGGAGGTTTTTAAGAAAGTATCCGAACCGAAAATCGTATACAAGTTAGATACAGACCACGACTATCGTTATCATCCTGAAATAGTTGGGGAAATTAGTGGAGTAATTGGAGAATTTCTAATTAAATATTTCAGGTAATTAAATTGCCAGCGTGAATTATGACGAATTTTGAATTTCTCCAGAAATATATGCAGCTTCAGAACGGGATAATGTTTGACCATCTGTTTGACTTGGGATTTGCCGTGATTGGTGATTGCAAAAAAGACTCGTCTCCATTTTGGAATTTTGGTTTAGTTAACGAGATATTAAGCCTTGAACAGTTATTGGAAATCGAGAAAAAACTGTTCGCGCTCAATAGAAAACCAGCCGTCTACTTTGAAAGAAGAGTTGGCCTCGAACCGTTCGCCCGGTTTCTCGGTGGTAACGGCTACGAGAAGTCAAACGAGGATAGCTGGATGTTCTACGACTCGAGGCCAGTCGATGAGAAATACTTCGACTCTGTCAAAAGAGTGTCAAATAATGGTGGCCTTCAGGTCTTTCTAAAAACTTTTGAAAGCTGTTATCAGAAAAACGACCCCCAGAATCCCTACGGCGAATTAGGAGATTATCTCAAAGTTGCCAAAGATGTTTGGCGCAAAAATCACAACTTGCGACCTCTTGAATATCTCGTTGTTTACAAGGGAAACGAGCCGGTGGCGGTTTCTGCACTCACGAGCTTCGAAGGAATTGGCTATATTTCCAATGTAGGATCTCTTAGAAAAGTGCGGGGAGATGGCTATGGCAAGGCGGCCACCATGTTTTGTCTTTCGGAGTCAATTAAAAGAGGAAACACGGAACATTGCCTAGCAACAGAGGAAGGTAATTATCCGAACGAATTTTACAAGAGGATTGGTTTCAAGACCAGATTTTCTGCGCCACTTTACACAAAAACAGATGAGAAAACCAATTAGAGCCGTTGCCATCGTTATTAAAGATAAAAGTGTCCTATTAATGCACAGAATCAATCAGGGTAAGGAATACTATGTCTTTCCAGGTGGCGGGGTCGAGGAGAATGAAACCGTCAAGGGCGCACTGGTTCGTGAGCTTCACGAAGAAACCTCCATTGAAGTAAAAAATTTGCGACTTCTTTACCATCACCACATAATTGGCGACTTTACAGACAGTGACCAGTACTTTTACCTTTGTGACTTTGTTTCAGGTGTGCCAAAACTCTCGGAAGGCAACGAGTTAGAGGAAAACAGGGCGGGAACTGATTTTTACGAGCCACTTTGGTATCCAATTTCAAAGCTTCCCCAAACCCTTCTGTATCCTCTTGAAATCAGAGATTGGTTGTCAGAG
>JACQCV010000008.1 GCA_016201465.1 Candidatus Vogelbacteria bacterium
CTCCTTCATCTTCTTCACCCACTCCCCCAGTGTAGGAAAGGACAGATCACCAGTCTTGGTGATCTTCTTCTCTACATTAGAGTCACCCTCAGTCTTCACCCCCTCCGTCTCCTTCCCCAACTCTATTCTCACTAGTCCATAGGAAGCTCTCTTATCGTTGCCAGAAGCTTCAGTCTCAGCTAGGAAGATACGGAAGTCTCCTACTCTATGCATGAGGGCAGGACAGAAGGATATGGCTTGATCTCCTCCATAGACTATCTGAGTTTTAGTGGTTCCTGAGTCATTACGTAGTTTATCTACTAGAGCTTGCCACTTATGTGGATTCAGTTTGAATGTGATAGCCACCCTCCTTCCTTCATCTACCACTGCTATCTCTTGGTTCTGTATGGAGTCAGTGTCTGCTGGTATAGAGACTTTAGGGAGAATTATACGTTCTGTGTTGTTTTCTTTAGTCTTTGCTGCTTCTCTGACTCCTCTCCAGGCTTGATCGAAGGTGGGACGGCCTTGTTGTCGGCGAGGGAGGGGTTCGTGGTGGTGTGGGAGGAGTTCCGTGTTGTTTGGCATGGGTTGATGATAGCATAAATCGACCCATAATTTCAAAAATCAAATTTAAGTCTTCACCACATATTTTGACGTCCTGACAATTAATCCAGTAATCCACAGTTTGGCCTTGGACAAAAATTCATACTTGATATAATAACTTTTAGTATTGTAGTTCATTTGAAATCGAAAGGAGGTGAAAATCATGGATGCTCTAAAGAAAGGTGCCGAGTGGCTCGGTGTTGCAGCTGAGTACGCAGGTATGGCAGTCGGTTGTGTTGCTAGTCTAGCTCTGGTCAATCGTCTCGCGGCTCCGGCCTGGGATCTGGCTAAGCACGTTGCGTCTCTTGGAGACGGCCTCGTTTCCACTGGCGGAACCGGTCTAGTTTGCGCTCTCGGTCTTTTGGCTCTAGGTAAGTACCTAAAGTCTTAAGACTTATAAAAGACTCGATTCTTGGCATAAATCATGTCTCACAAAAAGCTTGCCCCCCGTTTTGAGTAAAATCAGACGGGGTTTTTATTTTGTCAGCACATACCCACCCATACAGAAATATTTAGAACATTAAATACTCAAAAGAGCAGTAACGCAACAGTCTACTGGATCATGAACGCTTTCGTATCCTCAAGAGCTTCAAGATAATATTTTTCATCATTAAGATATCCACCTAATTTTTCTATCGGCGGTAAACTAACAACTTCAAGATCATCCGTCTCTACATCATTTGTTCCAACCTCACCCAAATCAACCTTTTCAATCTTGCAAGCCTTGGCATACTCTTTAAGGAATTTAAACATCGCATCTCTAATGCCACGATTCACATTATTCCCTGCCGGGTATCTATTATTAATTTCAAAGTTGTCTGCAATCATAACCGGTTTGCCGTCTTTATCTGGTGTAACGAAAAGCCAAACCTGACCGATTGGCTCATTGGTGTCCGGATCTACTACTTCAACGACTTGAATTCCCTGATCTAATAAGTAATCGACAATTGTGTCTGGATGAAATGTCGCCACGCCACCACCAGGTAGCATCTCTTTAACCCCAACCGAGATACAGCAATGGGTAAAATTACCTTGAAAGAGATCTCGTCGCGGATCGCGATCCCATTTCTTAATCAAAAACTCTTTTTGAGTTGTTTTCTCGCGAGATTCTGGTTTAGACAAAGTTTTAAGTGTTTCCTTAAGATGCTCTAGTGGTTCAAAAATAGTTAACGTCCACTCGAAAAACGTTTCTTTAGCACCCCTAGCCTCTCGTTCATTTTTCTCAAATAACTCGACAGCTTTTTTGAATTTGGGAAGAAGTCTCTCATACCATGACCCATCTTCACTATAAAGTGTGCTTAAATCTAAACTCTTCTTCTCGTTATTAATATTCTGTAAATCTTTCTTTAATGCGGCAGTAAGTTCGGGTGACTCTTTGATAGTCTCCATTAACGCATTTAGTCTTTCGAAAAATTGCTTAAAAAGAGCTTCACGATCTATTTTCTTCACAGTACTAATAATAAACTGCTCCTGTCCTTCAAAACTATTCCATTTATCCCAATCGATCCCTTTTTCCTCAAATGCGTTTTGAACTTTCCCATTATGCTCCGCAACCTCTTTACCCAATTCATCCTCCTGATCGATATTTGTGATAAAATCCTTGAATCTATTTTCGAATGTCGCCTTAAGCAAGGCCTGATAGCGAGTAAGCTCAGTGCTGTCTTCACCAATTTTGCTCTTAATTAATTCTTGATTGGTCAAAAGGTTTGGCAGATATTTAAGGTGCCATGCAGAAAGGTCGCCTGATGTAATTTGAACTTCCAAACCAAGATCTTTAGCGACAATCAATAAAAGCTCTTTGTTTAGTTTGTCTTGAGTAATCTTCAGATCCCTGTTTTCTTTCAAAATCGAGATAAAGAGATCTAATTGATTCGAATTGAGATACGCCGAAGCTGTTTCCAAAAGTGTGCCGAAAGCCTGGGGTGGGAAAGATTTTACTTTGTCTTTTATATACTCACTTAACGCCCGCTTAATTTCACCATTACCAAGGGCCACTCCATAAGCCTCAATAGATGCTTCAGCGAAGGACAGGCCTCTCGACAGCAATGATTTAACTAGATCCGTACCGAGATTCAAATTTAAGGTTTGAAGAGTTGCGATGTTTCCTCCATTTTTGTTAAAAAATAAATCAGGATTGGTCCATTTTTTACCCTCTTCAATCTCTTTATTTACCCCTTGGCTATAACTCTTCAACGCCTCAAACCGCGGTAAATATTCAGTTTTTAATTCGGTAAGATCTTCTTTTTGTTTTAGTAAATGTTCGGTTACAGTTAATGCATACGACTTATCATTCAAAGAAAGCTCGTCAAGAGTTTTAGTTAGACGAAGAGTCTCATTACTGGGCCTCAGTGTTTTCGCGTAAACCAAGACAGAGGGCAAGTGATCGTTGACATCATACTTCCTAATCCAATCAAGAATCTCCAGGGCCTTATCTACTCTACCAACATTTAGTGCCAGCCTAAAAAGAGCTGGCCGATCAACAACTTTCATTTCGGCACGATCAATCTCCTTAACAGCCTCATCAATGTTACCTAATAAATAAAAGGCCTCGCCTCGCTGCAGTGGCTCATCAAAAAAGTGAACTATTTTTTTTAACTTATTTACACCAAGCAAATGATAATTTTCTTTTCTAATCTGTTCCAAACTAAATTTCTGGTCGGCTATCTCTCTCGCCTTCTCAAGATCAATTTTTGCCAACTCAGAAAGGATTTCGTTTGCAGTACCTATAAATGGAGAGTCTTCTAGTGCCAAGCAGACACTGATAGCAAACCCCACTGAATTATAATCATTCATTGCCAGAGCGATCTTGGCAAAATACCGCGCATTCTCATTCTTTTTTGCCAGAAGTTTATCCATTATGTCTTGAGCGTAGTCTGGTTTTTCCTTAGCCAAAGACAAAGCAATCTCACACACCAACGCTGGTTCGTAATCTACATTTCTCAAACAAACCCCGACATCAACATCAGAAATAGACTCCGGATTTACTTTGGCGAGAGATTTTATGCCTCTTAATGCTGACTGATTGTAAGATATGCTGTCAGGATGCTTAGAGGCGCTCTCTACATCAGCCTCAATCATTTTTTTAATTTCATCACTTTTCCCAGCGACGACCAACAAATCCAAAAGCTGGTCGTAACGTTCTTCTTTTCTCAGTATGTCGATTACATCATTAACGACATCCGGTTTATTCAAACGTGCAGCCAGTAGACCTTCCTCATACGCAAGATCTGAAAAATCGGCGTGCTCAAAAAGTTGTTCCATCTCACCTATGTTGTTAGAAAGTATCGCCAGGGTTACAGCATTATTTACATTTCCACCTTTTACTAAATTAGAAATAACTACTCCAATCTTCCCCTTATCTCCTAAAACCTTGATTAGCTCAACTAAATTCTCCAGTGTGTTACTACCCGAAAGATCTATCGAAACCTGATCCAAAATTTTATACAAAAAAATATAGTTGTCCAAGTCCTTTTGAACACCAAGCCTATTTTCTATAATCTCACCACTTAATCTTTCAAGCCCTATATTGTCTCCGGCTATGGATTTTTTCTGCTCCAGAATATTAAAAAACAACTTATCTTCCTCAACTTCTGATTTACGTCTTTTAGCGAGCGCACCCCCAAATTTATAGGTTCCCTTTTTCTCGAATTTAACCTGGAGATCAAGTGGCAAAAACTCACGCAACTCTTTGCGGTGTTTAGAACGAAGCTCCTCTGAAGTAGCCTCGCGTGGCGCATCTTTATTTTTCTTTAAAATCTTTTCAGACATTTTATTAACCTAGCGTAGTTTCCCAACTTCTTCTATACAGTCTCAGATATTCATCTTTGTTAGTTTGCCAAACCATTTTTTGCGCACCTAACTTTATACCATTTCTTAACTCAGGATCTGATAGCATTTTTGTAATGCAGCCCACAAGCCTATCTAAATCCCCCACAGGAAATATTAACCCATTCTGGCCATCCACTACAACCTCACCAGCGCAACCAACATTACTCATCACGACAGGAGTTCCGGCGGTGAGAGATTCTACTATCGTCATAGCATATCCATCATAATTTGATGTTAGAAGAAAGAGCTCAGCCGTTTTATAGTATGATGCCAAATCATTATTCCAACCTTCGAAAATTACATTCTTTTGTAATCCCAAACCCTCTACCCTCCACCCTAACCGCTCTCTCTCTGAGCCATTACCGACAATAATCAACCCAGTATTCGGAAATTTCTTAACAACTTCAACCATCGCGTCAACTGCCAAATCAATATTCTTTTCCTTTGTTAGTCTGGATGCCATTAAAATTATTGATTTAAACTGTGGATACTTTTTATGTAAATCTACGTCTATTTGCGCAGATCGAATTTTTTCGAAATCCATATAAACCGGTAATACTTGAATGATAGATTCAGAAATTTTAGGATAAACTGCCAACAGAGACTTCTTAATCCTTTGCGACACTACACGAATTGATTTAGCGCAGGGAATTATAAATTTAGCAATATAAAATCTAATTTTATTCAACAAAGAATCACGAAAGAAAAAAGATGACATAAGATCTGTGTGAATTTGGACTTGAAGTGGTACACCAAAATATTTCCCCATAACATACCCAGCTAATCCCGATTCAAATGGATCCTGCACAGAAACCAGATCCGGTTTTGATAATTTGCGTGAAACTCGAAATGCATCAAAAATATATAACCACCGAGAGAAGGAATTACTTGGATAAACAACCACATTCTCGGATAATTTCGTTGTTTTCAATTGAAGCGACGAAGCAGAGAAAACTACGATATCTAAATTGTTTGATATACCAGCATAATCTATTTGCCTCTGGGCAACAGCACTACTTTCATCAAACATTTTGCGATCTGAACCAATTACTAATATCCTCATTGCCTTTAGAAATTAAGAATCTTTTTGTATCGACTCATTAAATATTCCCACGACAACTTTTCTGTACCACTACAAACCAACTTTTTTATTTGCGACGCATCATATCCACCGACCAAAATATATTTCATTTTATCGGCAAACTCTTTCTGATTATCATACGAAAACAATAGCTCCTCGGGTAAATTTACGCTCAGCCCATTGCTCCTCGTAAGAAGGACCGGCCGCCCAAGACTGAGTGACTCAAGAATAAAATTCGAATTCGGCTCCGTCCAAGAAGCACAAACACACAAACTGGCTTTTTTAATCTTCCCCAATAATTCTTCATGTGGTAGTGTTGGAATTATTTCAATAGATGAAGCCACCGGTGACTTGTTAATTATTTCCAAGTACGAGTCCCTCTCTGGACCCTCACCTATTAAAAGCAATTTCACCGGCTTAATTTCGTCATAAATTGAGATAAAAGAATTTATAAGTCCGCTCACATTCTTAAATTTAATAAATCTACCGGCAAATAGAATTATTCTTTCACTTGGCCTCTCGGCTGATGTGCTCACAATATCGCACAAATTAATATCGGGAAGAGGATTTTTTAAAACAACAATCTTTTCTTCACTCACCTTATAATATCTGACATATATATCTTTCAAAAAGTCTGCCGGAACAATTATTTTATCAGCATAGCACATAACAGTTTTACCCAGTCTAAAAATAAGATCTCTTTTATAGTTACCGGCTCTGTAGAAGTCAGCGACAGACAATTTAGTTCTGCCAGACTCAACATATCTCTCCCACAGAAGGTCACCACCAATACGGATTATTAGTTTTTTTTGTGGTAAAAACCTCTTCACAATTAACGCCGGCAAACCAGTCGAAGTTATATCCTGAGCAAAAATAACTGGATAATTTACCGCAGATGTAAATAACAAAATAAGATATACAATTCCTCTTATTGGTAGGGGCAGATTGGCATTCACCCGTATGACATCATAACCACCCTCGATGGTGTCGTGCCTTAAATGTGAGTATGTTACAATCGTCGTTCTAACATTTAACTTAGCCATCTCCTCTGCCAGCCTATAGATATGAGATGCTGGTCCACCAACATCAGGCGGGAAAATTCCAGCTGCGACAACGACACCGCTTGGGTAATATGGCTTATGAAAAACGTTTCTGACATTTATCACAAAACCCACTGTTCCAGTAACGCAAATTGCTAAAAGTTGGGCAAATAAATAATATAGGTGCACATATTGGACAAGAAGAAAAAGGATCAGCAAATTAAGCAGCAAAATAAAAATAACTGTTAATAAGTAACTAAACAGTTGCCCGTGTATATTATGTTCAGAGTAGTCACCAAATGTCCAATACTTCTGTATAATGAAAGCGACACTTAAAGATACAGTAAATGCAAATACCGCGCTCAAAATATATCGGTGATTGAACAAATATTCTGTGAAAACATATAACAGCACAAAGTCGATCAGTGCCGACAAAACTCCAGTTGTTATATACTTAACAACAAGCTTGTGTGTGGTAAAAATGGAAGCCATTCGGATATTGTAGCTTAAAAACTAAGATAAAAAAAGCTTATCAAACCTAGCTGCGATGGTATCCCAGCTATATTTTTCCTCAACTAATTTTCTCCCATTGTGAGATATGGCTCTATAAAGATCTGGTTCGTTCATCAATCGCATAACTTTTTCAGCCACACTCTTAGGATTATCAACCTCACAAAATAGGCCAGTCTTACCATCCTTTAAAAAGTCAGGAATGCCTCCCACATTAGTGGCCACAATAGGCAAACCAACGGCCATTGCCTCAAGGAAAGAGATCCCTAGTCCTTCCGAAAGAGATGGTCGTACAAAGATATCAGCAGAACTTAGC
>JACQCV010000016.1 GCA_016201465.1 Candidatus Vogelbacteria bacterium
AAACCTCCCTCATCTCATCACTGTACTCCGGCTCTGTAATCTGTCCCTTATTTATTTTTGTAGTTTCGCTATTGCCACTCAAAAAATTAAACTTCTTTTCAACATGTTCAAAATACCAAAATACTGAATCCAGATCGCTCTCGGTCGCCCACTCATCAACGATCTCTACAATAACTGGCATCGTCATCATAAGACGAACTCGTCGTATCATGCTATTTATAACTTGGCCTGAAGTAAAACACTCGACAATGACTGGTTAAAAGCTTCGCTAGTCTGAGTCGCCCCCGACACCGCATCAACGTTTGCCGATTGTGCCTGAATTGCTTCAGATCGCAGGATGGGCATCGCTTGAGTATTTATTCGAATTGAGGTGCTACGATCTTTTGGGTAATCCAAAAACATAACGTCAGCTAACTTACCATTCTGTATAACGGCTTTAACTTGAAGATTTCCATAGTAAGCATCGGTGACAGGACTGGTGTATGCGCCATCCTTATACAAAGCACCAGACCTTCTAACCGGAAGAACAATTGGCTGTGGAGCCACAAGTGAAGTAACCGGCTGTGAATTCGCAGTAACAGGAACCGACGATGCCTGTTGCTGATAATTGGCATATAGTATGAAGGCTAATATTACAAAAAGTGACAAAAATATTTTCTTCATGCCTTAATTATACGATAAAAATCAAATTTTGTTGCATTACTGTAAAGCCTCCGGGTGCTGTAAACTCCAAGCATAAAGTGTAACCGCTGCGGAAGCAGCAACATTCAAAGACTCACACTTGGGGTTCATGGGGATTGAGAGCATTATGTCGCAAAGCTCACGAGTTTTTTGTCTTATCCCCTCGGCCTCATTGCCCATCACAAAAACCGAAGGCGCATCAAACTTCTCGGTCACAATATTGTGTTCAACATTCATCTCAAGCCCATATATCCAAAAGCCTAGATCTTTGAGATCTCTAAGTGTCGAATTCACGTTACCAACTGATATCAAAGGCACCCGGAAGGCCATCCCAGCAGAAACCTTGACCACAGTACCTGTAACCGGTGCCTGATTATGTTCGGGAATCAAAATTCCCGATACTCCAAAAGCCGCAGCTGAGCGAATGATGGCGCCCACGTTATGTGGATCTTGAATCTCGTCGAGTAAAACGAGACAAGAACTTGGAGATATTTTATAATGCTCAATAAATCCTTTGTATGGTTTAATCAAGTTTTCTGTAGCCAGCAAACCGATAATCCCCTGTCTCACATCTTCCCTATTCATTCCACCCGGCGCACCACTCTCAATATTTGTAACAGATACACCAGTCTTCTTAATAAGGTCAGACAATTCGACATCAGCAAATTGTGGCGCCAAAAAAACCTTCTTAATTGCTTTGGGCGCGTTCTTGAGGGCTTCTACCAACGCATGCCTACCATATATATATGTTTTTTCGCCTGCCATTGAATTTAGGGTTGTAAAATTATACTATCATCTAATGCGAAGTCTGAGAAGAAAAGGAAATAAATTTTGGAACAAGGAATATAGCAAAGCTGGCCCCGCCTCAGCCGGAGCTTATTCTGGTAAACACCTAGCGATCTCCACAAACCCAAGTGAGGACCTGATACACTTCATTAAGTGGCTCAAAAGGAATCACCCGGAAGCCCAACTCGATCCCAAGTCGTCTGTTTTGGATCTCGGCTGTGGCAATGGACGCAACTTAATCTATCTTGCCAAGACTTATGGAATTCATGGTTTAGGGTACGATATCTCAAGCGAAGCCATTACCCAAGCTAAAGCCCAAAGTAAAAACCTGAATCTAAAATACGAAGTGCGATCTATTGCCGGACAAATTACTATGCCTGGTGAGTCTCAGGCCCTTGTTCTCGATATGATGACCTCACATTTTTTAAATGAGGCCGAACGGGCCAATTTGATCAAAGAAATTTTGCGAATATTAAAACCCGGCGGTTGGCTCTACTTCAAAACCTTTTTCAAAGATCAAGACATCAATGCAAATCGACTCTTACGAGAAAATCCTGCGGGTGAAAAAGGTTCATATATCCATCCCAAGATCGGCGTCGCTGAACACGTCTTCACCGAACAAGAAATAAAAGATATGCTAGGTGAAAATTTTATCATTCACAAAATGCTCCGATCTCATCGCCACATCGAGCACGGCCACGGCGGCACCATCCATGCCGGTAAACGCCGCAGTATTTCGGTCTATGCCGAGAAAAGATAAGGCATAACGCGACCAATCAGCTTGACAATACTATTTAACAATGCTACACTCTTGAAATATAAATTGCTCATTTCAATCACGAACTAGACAATTTAGCCTTAACCGAAAGGAGATCGACATGTTCAAAAGTACCTTGCTCAATGACCTTTGGGTATTCTGGTTCTCGATTCTTCACACCCTCAGGACCTGGTGGCACAGAAAGGAACTTGAAGCACTGGAGTGCTACGCAAACTGTTATGCTGCAAGGTGGTTTGAAATAGAAAAGTTCCAACAGGGCCCTGTTCAACAGCGAATAACTGCGACCGTCTGGGGTCTTGGATGGGACTTCTGCCAGTACAAAACTGGGGAAGAGATTGCTGGTCTTGCGATCGCTCTTCAGATCACTTCAAGCAACATCGAACACCAGACCAAGAAGTATGCTCCCGTGATTCGCATCCTCAAGGAACGCGAGTGTGTTAGCGACTGTGCTACCTATCTTGAAAGGGTTCTCGGCAGTTGCTTGACAAACCACAACGGTAGGTGCGCTGTGGAATCGAAGATTGCAAGAGCAAGTAAAACACTCTGGAGTAGACTCGCGCTGCGAGATCTCGAACAAAATGCTCTGACTTCATTGCAAAAGTATGTGGATAATCGATGCGAGGTGATGGGGGGCGTAGAAACTGACAGGCGATTTTACATCGAGCGGTCACACTGGACAAACTTGCGCGGTATTATAGTCTCGCTCGGATACCACGCTCTCACTATCGATCCAGAATTACTGGCCAGATATGCCGCATCGATAAATTATACTCTGTACATCGACGGTGAGAATCATTCGAATCCAATCGAGCGAAATTCTTTCCCAATTAATCAGATCACCGGCTACGCCATATACGCCGCACTTGAAAGTAGAACAGTGTGTGGAGATCTTAGAACTGCCGAGGATGGATCACTTTACTAGACATCGCATGTTACGGCCCAAGATTAATAATCCTGGGCTCTTTCTTTATCTCAATTTCTCATTTTTAAATTCTTCCTTGCCCATACTAAAATACTGGCTTACTATATAGACATGGGTAAATCCCCAATTATAATTTCAGCCAGAGAAAAATGGTTCGTAAAAAACAGAAATATCTTGGCAATCAATGAACGCTATGTAGAAGCAATTACCAAGGCTGGAGGGTTTTCGCTTTCGGTAAACAACTTACCAAACGCCGAAGAACTTAGCTCAATCGAAGAAATAATGGACGGACTACTTTTAACTGGCGGTGACGATATCAATGCAACTTGCTACGGTGAAACATGCTCAACACTCGCTAATAATACTGATAACGAACGAGATAAAATTGAACTACTCTTACTGAAAGTTGCTATAGAAAAAAATATAGCCGTTTTAGGTATTTGCCGCGGTCTACAAATAATAAATATCGGTTTAGGTGGCACACTGCATCAGGATTTGTATAGTGAATGGAGTCAAAAAATACAGCACAATAATAGTGAAAAGGGGCGAGACTACCTGGCACACTCTGTAGAATTAGATAGAACATCGAAACTTTTCTCGATCATTGATAAAGACGAGTTTTTAGTAAATAGTCTTCATCATCAGGGAATTGAACAGCTGTCAGAGGGGCTTATTGCTTCAGCCGTAGCTGAAGATGGGCTAATAGAGGCCGTAGAACTACCCAACCACAATTTTTTCATCGGCGTACAATGGCACCCTGAGGAACTTACCTCAAACAATCCTCAATGGTTAAAACTTTTTGAAGCTTTTATAACTGCGGCATCTAAAACTTCGGGGTGATCTTAACAATACTTATCATCTGATAATATTCGTAGCCGTTTTTGTAGCTTTTCCTCAAACCGTTTTTGATAAGATATTTCATCCAATTTTTATTATTGAGGACATTACAAACCTTAAGTGGCACGGTCATCTTATCAAGCGTTATCTCTCTCGTGCCAACCTCTTTTATTACAGATCGCACATCAGTATCTGATAAACTCGAAAGATTTGAAACTATGAAACCGCCAGGGTTTAAAATCTCTTCCGAATCAACAATTAAGTAGTTAATTAAGCCAACCCCTTCATATGGATTGTCATTTATACTCTCCTGCCTCGGTATATACGGCGGATTACAAATTAGGATATCAAACTTCTTATCATGAATATATTTAATCGCATCACCACAAACAAATGTTGCTCTAGGATCTTTTATATTATCCCCAGAAGACTCGATCGCTTTTGGATTTAGATCTACAAGGGTTATTGATTTGATACCTGGAAACTTTTCAAGTAAATATTTAGAGATAAAGCCTGATCCAGGTCCTATTTCTATTAAAGATTTGTTTTGAAAAGTTTTTTTGTCCAACTTATTAAGCGCACGACAGAACAAAAGTGTGTCAATATTAGGACCCCAGACACTTTTATATTTTCTCTGTTCAAAGACAAGCCGCACCCCATTATATTCTGTGACCTTAATTGGAGACTCGAGCAACTTAACTAAAGTATCCCTGGTGGTCGGCTTGAATTTAGAGATTTTATATATATCAGTAACCAAAACTGGATTCTTTATTGTTGCAACAAAGACTTCTTTGTCGTCAGGATAGTCATACACACGGTTACCATTTTCGTCACGATCTAATCCCATAATGGTTGCCAACTCAAAACCGTTCGCATAAACATTTTGCTCTTTCAAATCAGTGGAAAATCTAGTTATCATTGCGATATAGTACAAAAAAAACCCACGACTGTCTAGACTATCCAACACCGTAGTTATGGTTATACTTGAAAATAGATATATGTAACTTGAAATACCATTGACAGTCTGAAAACGGAGGTGGGTATGAACGAGCCCAAAAAGAACTGGATCAAACTAGACATAAAGACTCCTGGCTTTGCAGCCAAGAAGTTGGGAGATTTTTTGAAGACAAGAATTAAGGGGCAAGATTCTCAAATCACAGACGTTGCAGACGCGATTGAGATCAAAGATGCCGCCTTTAAAGCTGACGACAAGCCAATTTATACAGTGCTATGTTCTGGACCATCCGGCGTAGGAAAGACTCTTTTGGCCGAAACCCTATCTGAATATTTCTTCGGAAATCGCCACAGTTTCACCCGTATCGCTTGTGAAGCATATTCAGAGCCCCACTCGATTTCTAAACTCATCGGAGCCCCGCCCGGCTATGTTGGATTTTGGGACGTAAACAAAGACGGAAAGACCACCCTCCCCATCTTGGCTCAGGAAAGCATTGATAAGTACGCCATTAACGCTCAAGACCAGAATAAAAAGCGTCTAGTAATGCTGAAAAGATTACACGACGCACTTGAAAAAACTGAGGATATGATCTTCGGAATTAGCGAACGAAGGTTCCTTGATGACCCAAGAGAGAAAAACCCAGGTGAAGATGAGCAGAATGAAAAGATCCTAAAGTCTTTCCTAGAAACTCGCATCAAATACAAGCTAAAGATCAGCGAGATTACTCAAAGACTACCGTCCACAACCATAGACAGCCCTCTCTCGATCGTTCTCTGGGACGAAATCGAGAAAGCAAGTTCGGCACTGCACAACATTGCGCTTAATATCATTGACAAAGCAGTGTTGACTCTCGCGAATGGTAATGTGACGCACTTTAATAACTCTATTCATATTTTTACTTCGAATGCCAACTCACGAGTTATTGCCGATCTAATTTCTAAGAAACCCAAAATGGGATTTAGAAGCTTGGGTGACAACACCGACAAAAGAGTAAATATCGACGCCCAGATCTACGAGAAGTCTATGGATGCACTCCAAAAAAACTTCTCTCCGGAATTCTTGGCGCGCTTCGATCGAATCAGCGTCTTTAGACCGCTTTCCGAGGCGATTCTTAGCGAGATCTTCGATATTGAACTTTCAATGTTTGTAGAGTCATCTCTCAAACCGCTTTCGGTGATCCTGGAGATGGACAAAGACGTGAAGCAATTCATTCTGTCCGAGGCCACCGATCGACCGCAAAATGGTGCTCGACTTTTGAAGAGCAAAATCAATAAGTATTTGAAGAAACAGCTAGGCCGGCTGAAGAACCGCGGTGAACTTCAGCCCGGAACGATCATTCATCTGGTTCTGGGCACAGATGGCAGAACTGTTGAATTTTACAAGGAAAACGTTTCACCGGAAATGCCTTCATAACACCAACCCTCGTCACGCAAGTGGCGAGAATTTTTTTTATAGATAGAATAGATATAGTATGGGTAAGGCCATAAACAAAAAAATTAAGAGTAAAGACGGTATTAACATTTATTATGATACTTATGATCCTGGGGCAAACAAAGGGCCGACACTTTTTTTCGTACACGGAGTCGGTGGTGACCTAGATGCCTGGCAATATTTAAGAAAGGTCTTACACAAAAAAGGCTTTTCGAGCATCGCTATGGATTTACGCGGCCACGGATATTCAGATCATCCTTGTACTTCTAGCCAGTACCAACTCAATAACTTTATCGATGACGTAATATCGGTTGTTGACGCTGAGGAAATAGATAAAGTAATCTTGATCGGCCATAGTCTGGGTGCGGTGCTTACAACCCATGTAGCTCTTTATCACCAGGATCGTATTGAACGGCTTATTCTCATTTCAAGTAGCTATCTCCCTCCAGCATATTTCAAAATTCCTGGAATTTTTCTTCTCACAGATCTTCTTGCGTTTCTCAGTCCTCCGCCTGTGTATCCCGGCCACTCCAGTTACCCGCAAGGTAAACACCACAAAGACATCGAAATTTTCGGGCTCATCAGAACGATTATGCGAAACTCCTTCAAAAGTTATGCCCTAAGCTCAAAGGAAATTTTGAAATCAAACATCGAACAAGATCTCAAAACAATAAAAGTGCCAACTTTAATTATTTCAGGAGATCGTGATAGCGTATTTCCTGCCAGAATATCCAAATACTTGCACTCACAAATTTCTGGCTCTGAACTAAAAATTATCGGAGGCGCAAACCATGTCATTGTTTTAAACAATGTCGACGAAACTGTAAAGTGTATTTATAATTTCTTATCAAAACAAAAGTTCCAGCCGGGATGCTAGATTATCCTCTTTTGTAATTAAGTACGCACTACCGCCAAGCGCAGAAAAAACTTTATTTACATTCTTAGAGTCATCAAAGACCATACAGTCTATTATCGAGACGCCATACCTGTCGGCATATTTTCTAAACAACTCTCCATTATTATCAGTCTTATGCATGCCCTCATGAAAAGAATTACTAATGTGATCAAAATATTTATCTAGAACGAGGGCTGGCTGTGTAAATCTACTGAAACTGTCCATATTACCAGTTATAAGTATCACTATACTCGGCAAACTCCTCCAATACCTATCAAAACAAAGCACCCCATCGAAGTCACAAAACAGAATTGGTTTTGGGACAAAAGATAGCATTTACAATCTCGCCATGGCCGAGTTATACTCTTCCTCACTTGATTGATCTCCCTCGAGGCAAATATCATGGTGCGTCTTCCAATACGGCAGAGTATTCATATTTTTTCTGGTCAACCTCTCTGCTAAACCTCTGTCTGCACTAGACACCGCGCCGAGGTACCACTGTACACCTCCCTCAAAAATCTCCGCTGGGGTCTTAAGTTTCCCATCAGATAAATCGTGAACGCACACAAGCCCCTCTGATGTTTCTAATCCAACAAACTTCTCGTGCTCCCCATCTAGCGGCATACTACACGTCATACAATATTTTTCCATTTTATTTACTTAAACTTTTAAAAACTTCGCTTGGCTTCATATATTCGTCTGTTCTTTCTGTGATCAAAAATCCTTCTGGGGCATCAAAATAATAAGTAGCGTCAGTGAGTTGATCCATCTCCTCTGGCCCGCAAACATCATGTATCTGCACTGTAACCGGAATCATAGGCACTCCATACTTATGGAATAACTGAATGCGATGATTACCAGATTCCAATCTAAACTTATTATTCTTTAAGCCCACCCGCATAATTAACGGTTCATACATTCCTTCCAAAAGTAAACCTTTCCAAAGCGCATCTAAGTCTACTGGCGTCACATCCTTACCCCAATAATGCCAAACCCACTTTGTCGGCACAAGTTCAATCTTTCCTTGTTTAAAAAGTAAATGACCTTTCCATAATTCTTTCATCTGCACGTGCATGTGTGGTATTCTAGCACATCAACACCGTTGGTAAAATGCTTAAAAATCTGTTAGTCTATTGAAAGATAAAGGTTAACTCTAACAAGGAGGTTGGGATGACAAAACAGGGAATTCCGGCAAATACCAATCCGTTTTGTGCCAATTCAGATGACGATATATTTGATGGAGCACTCGAACAAACTGCGCCCAATTATTTCGGCACTACTCACGATTTTGATAGCACTTGCGCTGGCTGGGGTACATATGCCAAACAAAAAATAAAGGTTCCAGAGTTGTCGCAAGCTGAGGCCGAAAAACTTTTCCTAGATCTTGCCGGCGTCGATTACGTCAACTGCTTAGTTGTCAAGGAAGAGTTCATTCACATTATTCCAAAAGACTGGCCCGAAGAAGTTTGGATCACTAAAGGCGCTGGTGAAACTTGTACCAGAGCCGAGTGCTACGCCTCCAAACCAAACTCAAAGTAAATTGAATAATTAAGCACCGCCCACTTTCACAACAGGTGGGCTTTTTTCTTACGACCAATTGGCAAAATGACTAAAATCTGTTAGTTTAATACATATCATTTGCGGGATCGTCTAATGGTAGGACAGCGCCCTCTGAAGGCGTTTATCTTGGTTCGAGTCCAGGTCCCGCAGCCTGAACGTAGTGAAGCGCTGCGGAAAGAAAGCAAACTGCTTTGCTTTCGCCCTGGACTCGAATGGCGGAGCAATGTTTTGAGAGCATGAGGCGAATCAAAACGGCGAGCCAGTGACCAGGCAAATTTTTCGGAAGAAAAATTTAGCCGAGGTAGAGCTCCAGGTCCCGCAGTTCGTAGCAGGTTAGTACAAACTTTGGCTTTGATATGATTGATAATATAATATTAGATGCATGAGACAGCTTGGTTCAAAAAAACTAATCTTCATTCTATATTTCCTTGCAGGATGTCTGTTGCTTTTTTTGGTAACAACTATACTCTTCCAATATTACGCCGCCCTTGGCTCATTAGATAAAGTTTTAGCAGCTTTTGCTAACGATCGTATTCTTTCGGCACTATGGTTAAGCATCACCTCATCAATCGCAACAACAATTTTTGCTATTATTTTTGGTGTTCCTCTTGCATACGTATTCGCAATGAAGCAATTCCGAGGAAAGATTCCTCTGGAAACAATCGTAGTTGATGTTCCACAAACATTTCCCCCCGTTGCCGAAGGTATGATCTTCCTTTTAATGCTTGGTCCTACTTCGCCATTTCATATTAATCTAACCTTTACCTTCGCGGCTCTTGTTATTGCTAAATTTTTTATCTCTGCTCCATTTGTTGTTTCCACTGTGACAAGACGATTCAGAGATATAGATAAAACTGGCGTCGGTCTCACGGCTCGTTCCCTCGGAGCGAATCCCTTCCAGGTATTTACAACAATTTTTATTCCTATGTCTTTAATCGAGATTGCAGCTGGAGCAACACTCTGTTGGTCTCGTGCCATGGGGGAGTTGGGCGGCAGTCTTATTTTTGCTGGAGTTATTCCTTTTAAGACAGAGGTATTACCAACATTTATTGCATTGGACGCAAAAACACTCACAACTGAAGCTCTAGCCGCAACAATTCTTGGTACTACCGCTTCAATATTAGCACTTGTTACCTTTAAAAAACTTACCTTAAAAGAAGAAAAATGAAGGAGCTATCAATCCAAAACCTAACAACTGGGTACAACAAAAAGACTATCATTGAAGATTTATCTTTGAATGTTAAGGAGCAAGAAACTTTAGTTTTAATGGGAGTTTCGGGAAGCGGTAAGACAACACTTCTCCTTACAATTTTAGGTATTATATCTCCGCATAAAGGTAGTATCACCTTAACTTGCTATTAAACCTGATTTATTACTCTTAGATGAACCACTTTCAAACATAGATCAGGTTACCAAGCTGGAAGTTGCGACACAATTAAAAAATCTTTTTGCTAAGTTAGATATCCCAATAATTTTGGTCACCCATAATCACGAAGATGCTCTATTTTTGGCAGAGCATCTAGCAATCATGAACAAGGGTAAAATTGAACAGATTGGAAATGTCGAGGAAATTATAAAAAATCCCAAAAGCCAATTTATTAAAAGTCTACTTACACCGTTTAACACTATTCACGATATGCAGTCATGAAAAATAAGATGAAAATTGTTTTCATTGCGGGACCATACACGGGTGATGGATCATACGAGCAAATCGAAAAGAATATTCGCGAGGCAGAAAAATATCAAATTGCACTGGCAAATAAAGAGATTGGGTTTTTCTGTCCGCACAATCACACAGAACACTTCGGTAGCAAAAAGGGAGTTACTGTTCCGGAACAATTCTTTTACGACCTTGACTTCCAATTCTTGATGCGAATTGCCGATGCCTCATTAGCTATACCAGGTTGGGAAAAGTCATGGGGAACAAAAAGAGAAGTGGCATGGGCCAAAGAACACGGCATGAAGATTTTTTATCCAAAAGATCCAACAGATATCGAAGAAATAGTTACATGGACAAAGAAGTAAAACCATTCATTGGAATAATCGAGGGGTTTTATGGCATCCAGTGGACATGGGAAGAGAGATCTGATTATGCTGATTTTTTAGCAAAAAATGGATTCTCTTTTTATATATATGCTCCAAAGGGAGATGACGTACTTCGAAAGTCGTGGAGGAAAGATTGGGATCCCGAAACAAGGTTGGAATTAAAGAAACTTGCAGAGATTTACAAAAGTAAGAGGCTACAATTTGGATTTGGCCTCAGTATCTTTGGAGTTGAGAATCTTCCACTTGTAAATATTGCTTCTGATCTTAAAAATAAAATCGACCTGCTAAACAGCATTGGGGCCGATATTCTTAGTATTCAATTTGACGATATGCGTGGTGACCTTCCTGGCTTAGCGAAAGCACAGACAGATATAGTCCACTTTATTTCAAAAATCTCTCAGGCGAAAAGAATAATTTTTTGTCCGACCTACTATTCTTATAGTCAATCCCTTGATAGGATTTTTGGCAAAAGATCACCGACATATTTAAGGGAACTTGGAGAGTATTTGGAGCCAAAGATTGATATCTTCTGGACAGGACAAGAGGTGTGCAGTAAAGAATATCCGATTGATCATCTCAAGGAGATTGGTAATACACTACAGAGGAAACCATTTATTTGGGATAACTATCCAGTAAACGATGGAAAGGGGAAGTCCAATTTTATCAATCTTTTTCCTGCTGATAGACCAACATCTATCCTTCCATATATCGCCGGGTTAGCATGCAACCCAATGAACGAACCTTATTTATCCAGAATTCCAATACAGGCCCTATCTCATAGTCTTGGACTTATACAACCGCAAAAATCATCACTCTTATTCAAAAACATAGTGAAAGATCTTTGTGGAGAAAAACTAGCTCGTGAACTTTTGCATGATGCACGTAAATTTCAAAATTCTGGTTTAGTTGAACTTGAAAAAGACAGAGAAAGACTTATCGCTTTATATAAAGACTATCCCGACTCTCCATATGCCAAAGAGATTCTACGTTGGCTTAAGGACGATTATGCATTTGATGAAAAATTTTATCTTGATTAAAAAAACAATGTCCAAAAAAATTTTAAAAAACGATAAGTATAAAAAGGCTAGAGGAGGATATTCAAGATTGCTCCAGATCTGCTGCGAGAAGTGTGGAGAAGAGATCTGCCTATATCAAAAGGATGGGCCGGGTGTCATAAAGCGAATGTATATCGATCGGATGATTGAGCCTAAGGTTTCTGTATCGAACAAAAATCTTGAGTGTCCCAACTCGCACACTCTTGGTGTGAAATATATCTACGACAAGGAAAACCGCCCCGCATTCCGAATCTTCGTCGCAGCAATTACTAAGAAGATTATAAGGACTGGATAAGAATTTTCTATTTGCTTTATAAAGGGAGTGGTATATAATCAAATACATGTCAAGCATCATACAATTCACAATAAAGAAAGATGAGGATGGTATTTACTGTGCCAAGGCAGTGGGGTTTCCTATTTTTACATCTGGAAAAACATTACCGGAGCTAGAAAACAACATTCGTGAGGCCACGGCACTTTATATGGAAGATGAAGACTTAGAATCACTCGGTATTTCCGCCCAACCGGCACTGTTAATCAACTTCGAAATACCGCGCGCCATTTATGCCTAATAAGCTTAAAGACCTGTCTGGCAAAGAGATTGTAAAATTCTTAGAACAAAACGGTTTTTCTGTTTACAAAATTCGTGGTAGTCATTGCAAAATGCGACGTGTCATTTTGGATCGAAATCAAACTCTAATTATCCCTATGCACACCTCTGTGGCCAAAGGTACATTGCACGATATTTATAATCAAGTATCAGAATATATACCGGAACTAGAAATAAAAAGTTTTTTCTTTACTTAACAAATAACGAGCTATCAAATACTGGCGGTCAAAAGTTAAAAATCCCGCGAAATGCGGGAGTTGCTTTTACTTGTTCTTTGTTTTTGACATTGGATGCATCTTTGTAGATGTCCAGTCGTGGAAAACAAAGAAGATTTTTATGGGAGCAATACCAATTAGCGGATGTGATACACAGTTGTGAACAAGCCACCAGAGATAATAGCGAAGAACTGGAAATGAACTGTAGGCCTTTTTAAACAACGGTATGCGATCATAAAACCGCTCCTGCGATCCATACTCATCACGATCAAAACCAAACATACCACTCACCTTCCTTTGTTCTTCATCCAATATACTTAATATCTAAGAAAAGTAAAATCAGTGTGAACCATCCACCATTTTGGATTAGCCTTCGTGCCAAAGGACCTGTTAGTGGACCATTTACAATAAACGTTACCTGGAAGCGTTTTTTTAAGTTGGTTTAGAACTGCGTAACCACTATTTTGACGACGGGTTAAACCTTTAAGCCTGAGCATTGTGCTTGGATATTGGCTGGCAATAAAATAATGAGGCCTCACCTTTTTAATAAAAACTCTCCATGATTCAACTGTCATGTTTACTCCACGAGCATAATCAGCATCCGTAAGCGAATCATAGATCCTTTTGATCTCCGGTGTTAACTCTCCTCCGTCCTCCTTCTCAAGTGTAAAGAAGTTCGGATTGTAAACAATCGAACCAATTACCATATCATCAAATGGATGACTGGCCACAACGGCATCTATATCACTTGAAATATCTACCCCTACCACTAAATCTTGCATTGCTTTGGCAACTGGAATCACCTCCGCTTTCGGTAAAATATCTCTATAGACTCTTAATAATTCGCCCACAGCAACCTTATCTGGTTCAACCAAATAGATAGTACCACAAAAACCAATAGCAGCCAGTGCTTTGCCAATCTTTGGCTCATATCCAGGTGCCACCTCAACCACCGCGCCACTCCTTGGAAGCTGGACTCCCAAAAAGACTTGATGCCAAATTTGTGATGCAACCTCCATAAATTTAAATCTTAAATGTTAATTGTGAATTTCCCATTCTCTGCCCCCGTTCAATCGACTGATAAATATTCGAAAGCAAATTATTGGTGAAATCATGATACTGTAATTCTGATTCATCGTCTTTACCTTCAATAAAATTCAAAAGTGTAACCTCTCTGGCCTTCTCATTGTGTCCCAAATAGTATCTATCTTCCAGACTATCTTTTTTCATTTTTCCCCCCACAGAAATTTTGGCAAAAGCATCACCACCAATCACTTTTTTATTCCTAAATATATTGATATCAAAGTGATCCTCGCTGCCAACAACTCCCGCAGGCGCCACCTCCTTTCCAACCTCACATGATTGATACGAATGAACTTGGATATTTAAAAAGTGAGAAACTTGTATATTCACCCTCTCGTGTCGCACTCTGCCATTGCCCTTATATGTATCTTCCGGCAGATCAAACCAGCCTCGCCTTGAAAAAGAATTCTGTTGCAGATTTATTGAACCACTCGTGATAACATTATTCCCGCGCATAAGTTGAACAAATGTGTAAGCATCCAATTCGCCAAAATAATTATAGTTCTGACTATTGTATGTCTTATAAAATTCACTGATTTTGGGATTATTATAGATTTTGTTCAGAGTCCTTTCGTCTATCTGATTAAAAAGATCGTTGGGAGTAAATCTAGCGGTATGCAATTTAGCAAAATCAGGCCTTATTCGATCGAGTTGATTGTTAACATCCACAAGCCAAGAGAAAAGATCTACAAAATGATAGCCCGAATGCATTAATTTGCCGTAACCATACTTATATGGATGATTCTCTTTCATAAACTCATGCGGCAAGCTCCAGGCTCCATCAGCATGATAGATATCTACAAATGAAACTGGAATCTGAAAATCAGAAATAAACTTGCGCAAGTAATCTTTTATATATACATAACCTTCATGATTTCTTCTCTGACATACCACATATGCTTTTGCATTATTCTCTCGTCTTAACTGTTCGAGATCCAAATAATCTCCATATATCTGTTTAGCTGCATTAATATCTGTACTGGGATAAAGTGGCGTCGTAATAGGCTTATCCATTAATACATTAATATTATTTCTAAGAGCCCACTCAGCATATATCCTGTGCGCCTTCGGCTCAGTAGAGATTATTATTCCGTCGATACATTCCATTTTAATAAGCGCATCGAGCTCCCGTTTAGCTAACTCACATAGCGAATCACCCATCCTACTTTCTTTACTTACCGGCAAGTAAAGAATTCTTTCTGGTTGAAGTGATCTGCCAACAAGATATTTCTCAACATTTTGTTTTTGATTCTCAAGCTCAACTAGAAGTTTTAGGCAAATATTATAGGTGTCTTTGTGCTTCTCAAGGAATGGATAGTAGATTCTCTTGGTGTGGGGACCGAGACCAACAAAAATATAATTCTTAGTATTCATGCGTCTATAGTAAAATTCTGGATAACCTTAAACAATAGATTCTGTCAAAAAACTAGACAACAAAAAGCCCAGTAAATTACTTCCCTGGGCCTTATTAAACAATACTCCTAAGTTTAGATTTAGCCACCTCTAAATCAATATTCTCTATTTGATGAATTGCGACCCTGTCGACTCCGAGATGTACAGTAAATATTTCAGCGTGCTTCTTCATAAATTCAAAATCACACTCAATCTCTCCCCTAATGGTCTCTATTGATAGATTTCGCTTCTTCGAATCTGAATCCTTAAGTCGTCTATCATAAATAACGTCAACCGGCGCCTCAACCGCAATAAGGACAACCTCATCAATCAACTGAGATAGAGCTAAACGTTTGATACGCTCAAAGCTAATCTGAGGAATAAAACCTTCCGGCCGCGTCACTGCAAAGTGCCAATGCAAGACTATTGTCGCATCTTTCGGCATTTCTAAAATACTTTCAATGATCAACTCCTCAACCTCATTATGGGTCTTAAGCTTATCGCGAATGCAATATTGCCGAAATAGTTCACCCGCATCAATGATTTCTATCTTGCCAGCAAACTCATCCTTACAAAAGTCCAGAAGCGTTGACTTACCAACACCCTGTACTCCACCGACCAATATCAACTTCATGGCTCCTCCTTTTTCTAACTCCAGCCTATCAAATAAACAAGTTTGAGCAATAGACTTTGTCTAATTGTTAGACTAAAATAGCTATATGGAAAACCTAATTGAACTTGTAAAAAATCTAGGATTATCAGACAAGGCAGCAAAAATATATGTCGCCGGCCTTGAATTGGGGGAGGCTTCAGTTCAGCAACTGGCTCAAAAGTCCGGTCTCAAACGAACATCACTTTACTACATTCTTGACGAATTAATTGACTCAGGAATCTTGATTGCTGCCAAAACAGGCAAAAAAATCCGCTACATTCCCGAACAGCCAGAGACACTCTTGAAAATAATTAAAGAAAGAGTTTCAAACTTCGAAGGTTCTGTTAAAATCCTTGAGCAAACAACCAGGCATACAAACAGAAAACCACGTGTTTACTTCCTTTTTGGACCCGCCGGCTTTAAACAGGTTTGGGACATGATTCTTAAGGCGAATGATAAAGAGTTTAGAATCATTACTGAAGGTGAGAACTTTTTGGATTACGCGAAAGAGAAATATATTCTTAATGAAATCATCGCTAAGAAGAAAAAACTAGGAGTTCGCTCAAGGCAGTTAATCATAGACTCCCATTACGCAAGGACAATCGTCGCTAAGGATATTCAGGAAAACAGAGTTTCTAAATTTTTGCCTTCATCACACAAGCTACCCTTCACAGAAATAATCACTGAATCAATTGTCGCTTTTATATCACCACGATTCAACAATATGATTTTTATTGTCGAAAACGACGCCTTCTCAAAAACCAGAAAATCCATTTTCGAAACTTTGTGGCAGGTAACAAAATAGCCACCTTCCTATTACACGCAAAATATTGTACTCTCTCTAGAATGCCAAACAACGAAACAATACTACGATTCGAGGATGTATCATTTGAATATGGCCACATCAAACCCATTCTTGATCAAGTGAGTTTTTCCATACGCCGCGGGACGAAAACAACCATAATGGGCCAAAATGGTGCGGGCAAAAGTACAATCTTTGGATTAATCACAAAAGCCCTAAAACCTGGAGGTGGTTATGTTTATGTGGATACAGACATATCTATAGCAATTTCACGTCAAGTGATCCCCAGAAACGAACTTGATCTCACTGTAAAAGAATTTTTCCAAAAATGTTTCTCAAAAATAGTCTATGATATCGACCCAAAAATTGATAATATTTTAGAGACGGTACACCTGGCGACTCCTCACAATAAAGCTATTGGATCTTTTTCGGGAGGCCAGCAAGCAAGACTTCTCCTAGCCTCTGCACTAATTCAGAACCCAGACCTATTGCTTCTAGATGAGCCAACAAATAACCTTGATAAGGTCGGCATTGGGCATTTAACTAAACTCCTAATCGAATATAAAAAAACATGCTTAGTGATCTCGCATGATGCCGACTTTCTAAATGCCTTCACGGACGGCGTTTTATATTTGGATGTTTTTACACGTAAGGTAGAACAATATGTTGGTGATTATTTTGAAGTCACAGAGCAGATCGAGGCCAGAGTAGAAAAGGAAAATAGAAAAAATGCGCAACTCGCTAAAGAGATCCAAGCTAGCAAAGACAAAGCAAACGCATTCGCCTATAAAGGTGGCCAGATGCGTTTAGTCGCCAAGAAAATGAGGGAGAAGGCTGAAGAGCTCGAGGAGGAGAAGGTGGATATCAGAAAGGAAGATAAAACAATCCGGCCATTCACAATTCCAATGCAAAAAGATCTAATTGGTGAGATTTTAAACGTATCTCAAATTAAGGTTATTAAAAACAACAAGGCAGTAGGGAGAAAAATACAAATTACACTCAGACGCAATCAACACCTTCTAATCAAAGGACCAAATGGTATCGGTAAAAGCACTCTACTCGAGTCCATAGCCAAGAAAACTGCGGGATCAACGATCGCTCTAGGGGTTAAAGTTGGTTATTATCGCCAAGATTTTTCGACGCTCAATTTTGAGGATACTGTTTATAATTCTTTAATTAAAGTCATGGATAAGCCCGATGAGCAGCACATGCGTGGTGTCGCAGCAGGATTTCTAATTACTGGTGACCTAATGAACTCAAAAATAGGGAGTCTATCGGAAGGACAAAAAGGACTAGTCGCTTTTACTAGACTGGTACTTGAGAAGCCCGGATTGTTAATTCTCGATGAACCAACAAATCACATCAACTTCCGACATATACCAATAATTGCCGAGGCACTAAATAAATATGAAGGAGCGATGATATTAGTCTCACACTCATATGATTTTGTATCCAAAATTAGAATTGATGAAGAATTTGATCTGGAAAAGTAAATTTTAAACTCTAAGATATTTCCTTACAGCCAAGAAGCTCGAAACGGCTCCAAGTGCCATTCCTGATACAAGAAGAATTAGAAATATCTGAAAAAAATTTTGAAGATAATAATTACTGACGTTAATCCCGCCAAAAAAGTTCTCTGTAGCCTGCCCGAGCCACGACGTCGTGGGATACATTACAATCGTCGCCAAAAGCGCGCCGACAAAACCATAAATAATTCCGGTAATGACAAAAGGTCCACGTATATACCAATTGCTCGCCCCTACCAGTCTCATAATTGCTATCTCTTCTTTGGCAATGAAGATTGCGAGGCGAATAGTATTGAAAGTGACCAAAATTACAATGGCAACAAACAAAAGAGTAATTGCGAATCCAAGATTTTCTGCAGATTTTACTATCTTTGCCAACCGGTCGATTATCATTTTATTCTGGTAGAAATTAATTTTATCCACGATATTTACTCCGGCTACTACAAGTGACTGATCAGACTCTAAAAACCTTGCGATGCTCTCATACTGTGATGGCTCCTTGGCCTTAACGCTTAGACTGGCACCAAGTGGATTATCTCCTATCTCGTCGAGTGAACTTGTAATTAACGAGTTATCCTTGTGTCGTTCTTTGAAATCGGCCAACGCCTGTTCCCGACTAGTATACGTGATACTACGAACCTCAGAAAGAGCCATAAGAGCGGTTTTAAGATTGTTTATATCTTCGTCTTTTGCATCAGTACGAAAATAGATATTAACATCCACACGATCCTTAACCAACGAAAGCGCGGAGTCTAATGCCGCACCACCAATAATTAACGAACCAATTATAAAAAGAGTAATGGTCATCACCAAAACTGAAGCAAAAGATACCACGCCACTTCGCCAAAAGTTAATGAATCCTGTCTTAATTACTCTCCTTATGTTTACTGACCTCATTTGATTTTATTTATAAAGCATATTTACCTTTCTTCTCATCCCTAACTATCTTACCAGAATCAAGAGTAATAACTCTTTTACCCAAGGCATCGACCACATTTTTATTATGTGTAGTCAAAATGACAGTTGTACCAAGCTCATTTATTTTCTTCAGAATGTTAATAATGTCAACTGTATTAATTGGATCAAGATTTCCCGTTGGCTCATCCGCAATTATTATGTCTGGCTGATTGATAATGGCCCGAGCTATAGCTACTCTTTGTCTTTCACCACCGGACAGTTCGTGGGGAAAATTCCAAATTTTATCTTGAAGTCCAACTAATTTTAAAACGCCAGGAACATCCGCCTCAATCTCCTCATCCTGACGGCCAGCAACCTCCATAGCAAAAGCAATATTTTCGTATGCGGTTTTATTTGGCAACAACCTTCCATCTTGAAAAACTATGCCCACCTTCCTGCGATAATCTAAAATATCCCTACGACCAAGTCGGTGAATATCTGCGGAATGATAAAAAACATTACCCGAGGTCGGCGCATCCTCGGCTATGATCATTTTAAGAATCGTGCTCTTACCTGCACCAGAGTGTCCAACAATAGAAACAAATTCACCTTTGTTAATGGCAAAGGTTATACCGCTAAGAGCCATCGTATTGTTGGGATATTTCTTTGAAACTTTTTCCAAATAGATCACAATCTACATTATATAACAGTGATCAGAAAAAACGAAAGCCTGAAGTTGCCTTTGACGCGAATCCCCCTCGTGTTAGAGAGCAGAAAAAGCAACTTTAGGCTGAAGCATTTACTTTTGTCTTCTCAAAACTCTTCAAATCTTTCTCAGCTTCAATAAATGGCTCAAGCTCGCCAGCTAAAACTGCATCAACATTACCTACTTCAACGCCAGTCCTATGATCCTTAACCATCTTATACGGATGCTGAACATACGATCTTATCTGGCTTCCCCACTCGGCCGAGGTAATTTTACTGATATACATTCCCTCTTCTTTCTTAATTCGTTCATCCTCCAAATATTTAAACAGTTTTCCCTTCAAAATTACCATCGCCTTAGATCTGTTATCCGCCTGCGATCTTTCCTCTGTTGAATGTACTGAAATATTTGTCGGAATGTGAATTATGCGCACGGCCGTTTCACGCTTGTTAACATTCTGCCCACCTGGACCTCCAGATCTACTAAACTCAACCTTAATCTCATCGTCTGGAATTTCAATATCACTTTCGAGTCCTTTATCAAATTTTGGAATAACCTCAACCATCGAAAAAGATGTATGACGAAGTTTTTTTGACGAAAACGGCGAAATGCGGACAAGTCTATGAACGCCAGATTCATTTTTCAATTCTCCATAAACTCCCCGCCCCACAACTTCGAACGTGATATTTCGGTATCCACCTAGTGTGTTCGCGTTCGAGTGAATCAAGTATGATGTCCAACCCCTTTTCTCGATATACTTCGAGTACATTTCAAAAAGCATGCGCGAAAAGTCTTCAGCATCATCACCACCGGCGCCAGAGAAAATAGTTATCACCGCCCCTCCCTTGTCGTACTTGCCTTCCCCGAGTGCCTCTGCTTTAAGTCGCGCAATCTCTTTTATCACCTCTTGAGCATGTATCTTATTTAGCCAGAATCCAACGCCCTGCATCTCCGCTTCTAGTACCTCAATTTTTTTTTTGATATCATCAGACATAACTTAAGACACTATATCACACTTAAAACTACAAAGTGACCTCCCATCGTCCTCAATTTTGGCAGCCACTAGATACATGTGCCCGTTCTTTTTCCCCAGAACAAAAGAACAAAGTGTATCCCGTTCTTCTTTACTTAAATAAACACCAGCTTGATCGTCCAACAGAAGAGACAGCTCTGCAGGATCAACTTCAAATTTCTTCATGACAGTTCCTTTAATCATGGGCTCGTACTTCCTGGCTAACTCATGTATAAGATCCATTCTTTTGTTCTCACCTTTATTCATTGGTTTTGATTCCATTTCATTAAATTTATGCGATTTTCTCGATTACTTTTTCCATATTCCCTAATAACCTTGCACTGTCGATTCGAACCGCCTGAACTTGAGAAAAGACATCTTTAAACTGACTAAACGTTAACTCAATCGGTTTTGAGGTATCCCCTGGATCCATGACAGTTACCATTCGCGAGACTGAATCGACCCTTGAAACCGAATAGGCATGACCATAAAAAAAGCGACGATTAAAAGCACTAATTTGAAAACTTTTTGGGTATCCAAAAACACGACCCCAAAGTGACGGTTTCGGACCATTCATTGTTGCAGCTGTAGCAATTAATACTTCAGGATCAAAATTTTCCAACACAGAATCCAGAACCTTAGCCTTGTCATTATCTAATGAAGCAAGAGTAAGCTCTTCCACTGTGCCTATCTTTGTATCAATTTTTGTACTAACAATATCAAGCCAGTGGAAATTATCTCCACCAAAAACCTTTAACGCATCACTTGCACTCCCCCGCTCGACTGTCAACCGATCAACCACACCAAATTTACTTTTCATAAAAGCTGACTCTAGGACTTGTAATCCCTCCCTGCCTTTAACCGGATAAAGCACCTCTCTTTTATCGGAAGATTTATTTAAGAAGCCAGGTTCTAAAAACCTAGGATTTTTCTGAGGTTCGATTTCATTCGGAGTTATTCGAATGAACTTACCGCGTTGGCTTAAAAGTGGAATTCTTACTCCCCACGAACCATCTTGTAATCGCTTCACCGAAGATCTTACAATCATTTCATAATGTGGAGAACAGGATAAGGCATGAATTGCAGCAATAAGATAACAGTCACCAACATTCTGCTGATTCATCTTGGCCCGAACATCGAATTCTGTTGAAGCAAAATATTTTTGAAAATCTTCCTTCGATAAATGAAACAAGCCTCGATCCTCGAGAAGTTCATTCCTCTTGTCTCTAGCTTCGCGAATGGTTAATTCACTTAATTCTTTTTCACGCCTTCGCTCAATAGCCCGGCCATATGCTTCGTTGGCCCTATTTATTTTATTTATTCGTCTCGCATCTTCACGAGAAAATCCTTCTCGTCGAAGTTCTTCAACCTCAAAACTCTTATCAATATCACTATTTATTCTAGCTTGTTTTATCTCTTTATCGACCCTATCCAAGTGTTCCCTCATTCCCCTTAAATAGACTGCCTCCCCATATCTTTCTTCGGCCTTTTTCATCATCTCTGCTATCTGTGGCGAAACAACCCTCTCATTACTTGCAACAGACTCTTTATTTTCTCCGATTGATTCTAGTCCTGACATATACGATAACTATTTTATCATAATTATTTATATCCTGTGGCATAAGTGAAAAATTGGAGCCAGAAGCCGGGCTTGAACCGGCGACCCCTCCCTTACGAAGGGAGTGCTCTACCAACTGAGCTACTCTGGCAATTGCTTTTATTCTAAAGATTTATAATCAAATTAGCAAATTTGTTTGCTTTACAATCCTAAAATACGTGCTAGGATCACAAAAAGCATTATTGATATTTGATAATCAAAATTAGATCAAGGAGATGATTTGTGAGACAGAAAATACTAATCTGGTTATTTGCATCTTTTACTGCCAGCAACGTATTAGGCCAAACACCGCCGCTCCCAAAATTTCAGCAAATAAAAGATCTGGCACTTCAAAGTGACTATGCATATAAGGTAACCGCGCATCTAAGTGGAAACATCGGCCCTCGTTTAAGCGGATCACAAAATGCGGAATGTGCCGTGCAATATATTGCTGACGAAATGCGCCGTCTAGGACTTGTTGTACAACTCGAAAAGATAACAGTCCCACATTGGGTGCGAGGAATCGAAACTGGCGAACTTACAAATTTCCCAGGATATGTCCCAAAGGAAAAACAAAGAATTATCCTCACGGCGCCAGGAGGAAGCGTTGCAACCTCCGATGGCGGACTAACAAGACAACTGTTAGTAGTTCATAGTTTCAAAGAACTAGAGACCATAGACAAGAGACTGATTAAGAATAAAATAATTCTTTTCAACGTAGCGGGTGAATATGGACAGTGTGTACCATACAGAGTCAGTGGGCCGAGTTCTGCAGCACGATTTGGTGCAAGTGCTACGCTTGTGCGTTCAGTTGGGATAGTTAGTTCCAAACTACCGCATACGGGCATAACCATCTACAACCCCAGCGCCCCAAGGATTCCGGCTGCAGCTGTAACATCTGAGTGTGCGGAAATAATCGAGAACCTGGCCAAAAAAGGTCCGGTTACTATGCATCTTGTACTCACACCCAAAACTTTTCCCGATGCTGTAAGTTACAACGTCACCGGTGATCTCGTGGGACGAGAGCGTCCAGAGCAAATCATTATCGTATCTGGTCATCTAGACTCATGGGATTTAGGTACGGGCACACTCGACGATGCGGTAGGTGTTGCGGCCGCGCTCGATACCGCACGGATTCTTTCGCATATAAAACCACGATCCAAAAAAACAATTCGCGTTGTTGCCTGGATGGGTGAAGAGTTTGGTGGAGTGGGTGGAAAACAGTACACAAATAATCCAACAAATGATCTCAAAAACCACTTTGCAGCTATTGAGTGTGATCTGGGCGCAGAACATCCTATAGAACTTCATGCAGCGGGCAAACCAGAACTCCTTGCGTGGCTCAATCCAATAAGAGCTACTCTACAAGCCTTGGGAGTTGGAACCTTACGACTAACCAACTCAACGGGTGGAGCTGGTACAGATATTGAACCGCTAGCACAAAAAGGTGTGCCAAGTTTTGGTATCATCCAGGATAAACATTTTTACTTCGATTATCACCACACTGCCGCTGACACATTAGATAAGGTAGATCCAAAGGAACTTCAAAGCAATGTTTTGGTGATGTCCGTTCTTACGTATACACTCTCGGAAATGCAAAGACCGTTACCAAGGTAAGGAGGAACTACTATGACCCAAGAAGGATATGTACCCCTAGAAAATAAATTCGACTGTTCAGCTGATCGACATAATTTTGAAAACAGTGACGTAACCAACCTGTCTAAACTAAGGGACCTCGACTCGCCACTCATGTGGATTATGCTCATGCAACTTGGAGATGTAACCTGCGAAAAATGCGCGATCAAACAGGTCGTCTGTAAACGAGGAATGTTGACGCCAGATGGTATAAATGGAAGTTGGAAAATCGCGACGAGAGAAGATGTCGATAGATTTCAAAAGCTGAAAGATTTCGCTGGTTAGACATTAGAAAAGCCGCTCCAATGGGGGGGGGCGGCATTTTTTGTAATCGATTAATCTATTCTGTAACCGAGAGAGTATTCCTCATCTCGATGCTCTGGCAAAACCATTTCTGGATGGTGGGCCTTAACATCTTCAATTAGTTTCTTCAGTTGGTCCTCGCTGAGATCAAGATATTGAGCCATTCGCTGCAAACCCGCTGCATCAACCTTACAGACAAACTGTTCAATCCATCTAACACTCAGATCAAATAACTTTTCTTCATACAGCGCCAAAAGCGGTTCAGTGGAAATTAAAGTCTGAGTCATTTTTCTCCCTGGCCAAATTTCCCTGAATCAAAAGGAAAATCGCAACGCGAACATTTATTCTTCTCAACAGCGCAATGGGCACATCTGTGAAAACCGGCAATCATCGAGTGCAACCCGTACTCGGGTAATCTACACTCTGGACAGGTCACCTTTCTTAATATTATCTCCTTATCGCGACAATCCCCACAACATCCATCAAGATCATCAAGCTTAATCTCTGACATTTAATTCTCCTTCACTTGGTCTATTAACTTATCTAGAATGGTCCAGTCGTAGTCGTGACCATCTTTAACAAATTCGCAATCTTGTAAAAGTGCTGCTTTATTTTCTGGAAGCAACTCTCCATTCCTATTTCGCAAGCGAATTATTTCACCGCGCAGCGCACTGACATTTGCGCAACATACAGGCAAGGCCTTGCAGCGATAATCATCGGCGGCTTTATCGAACGTTCTGTCACAAAGCAAATCCCACTCTTCCTCAGTAAGCACAACTTTTTTCAGACTAAGCCTCCTTATATCAAGGAACAAATATAATTCTAGTGTCGGAGGTGGGGATCGAACCCACGACCCCAGGCTTATGAGTCCTGTGCTCTACCAACTGAGCTACTCCGACAATGAAGTTAAAATGCCATAGTTTTAATCAAAATGCAATAATTCGTATTGATAATTTACCTCCAATATATTATCTTTAATAAACATTAAGCCGTTGTAGCTCAGTCGGTAGAGCACGTCATTGGTAATGACGAGGTCGGCAGTTCAATCCTGCCCAACGGCTCTTGGTTTAGGTAATTTTAACATTATTAAAATCTTGTTAAAATTTCCAGTTTCTGTTAATATGTTGCCACATTGATTTTATAAATGCGGTCGTAGCTTAGCTGGTTAAAGCGCCGCCCTGTCACGGCGGAGATCGTGGGTTCAAGTCCCATCGACCGCGCAGTAAAATAAAAACACCCCACGGGTGTTTTTATTTACAAGCGGGCGAAACAAATGAACTGCTTCATTTGTGTTGGGACTTGAATGTCGGAATCATGTTTTGCCGCAGCAAAACAGATGAGACAGTGCCCAGACCATACGCCAACGGCGGATGAGTCGAGGAAAAGTATAACTTATGCTATATTTTACCCATGGAAAGTTTTAAGCAACAACCCAAATCACCAGAGGCGAAAGAATCAGATGAGACCAACGAAGCAAAGATCGAGAAGGACTTTGTAGGGATGTCATCAGACAAGATAGAGCTTCTCGCTAGCCACTTAATGAGACCAGATGGCTTCATTAAGGCACTGATTGTAGGAAAGATTTTAACCTCGGAAGAAATTTCAAAAAAGATCGGCCATGGATTTGCACGAACACACAGAGGGTATTATATGACCTTCCCAACACCGGATGAAAAAAATCAAACTTACCATGCAAGCAATGACTATGTTTCATTTAGTATAGGCGTGCCACAAACAATGTACACCAGGTCATCCTATGTAAGAGCAGAGTTAGGCGGTACAAGTCCCGGACTCGGTTTTATATTACCGGCTTCTGGATTATTAAATCAAAATCGAGTGACTCCAGGCTGGGGTATGTTTAAAATTGAAGAATCTTTGAAGGAAATCAAAAAAAGAAAGCTCATGAAAAACAATTTGATAAGTATCGCGATCTTGTAGGATTTTTTGGTATGTCTTCAAAAGAAAAAGAAAAGTATGAGTGGCAGACCCCAAAAGAAGATTTCCTACCACTTACTAACTTGGCCAGAAAGGCTGGTAATTTGTATGGTGGCGATCAGGCTGAGGTAAATATGTGGCCTGAGAACAACACGCTTCCGCAAATTAACATCACTGAGACAATTATTCTCATACCTCTGTCCAAAAAGGAGGCACTCAAGAGACTCTTCGAAACCAAACGCAAAAAAATGGAAGTGTACGGAGATAAAATCAAAGAAACCTATGGTGTAGATGTTGACAATATTTCATTCGAAGATATTGAAAAAAGGTACGCAGGTAAAATCTACTGGTATCCACAAAGAAATATTAGCCTAGCCGTTAAGTACCTAACCACACATCCAAAGAAAATAAAAGAGTTTTGCGCCGAGGCGAATGGTTAACTTCTCTTGCTTTTATTATCCAATCTGCTAATTTACACCTATCTAGAAACATTGTACTTTGTAAAGCAAAAGGAGGTCGTTGTGAAATACCGAGTTACTTCTGGAAGGTTTGATGTTGCGCCGGAGCCAGTTGGTACTTTTGACGCCACAGATGACGATGAGGCATTAAAGAAGTTCGAAAAGTACAAAGCAGCAAAATGTTACGAATGGGATAATCTCGTCCTTATACGTGTAGACCAGGAAGAAAAGACAACCCGTATCGCTAGCCGAAACAACCAGGCCGACTAAAACAAAAGTTCGCCGTAAACCCACCCGGGAGTGCGGCTTTTTTCTATTCAGTAAAGGTGGTAATATTAGCTCATGGAAAAGCTCCCTTCTCGTTCAGAACCAATATCAAAAAAGATAGAATCTAAGACAATTAAAAATCTTGCCGAACCCATTACAAGCATCATTGAAAAGATGAAGCAGAATATTGATACTGGAAAGTACTCTCTTATTATAGGAGACGATGCTTCGGGCAGAATTCCCTCTCTCGCAATTAGGGGTGTTATAAATAAGGCATATGAGCAATCGGGAAGAGAGCCGATCGACACGCGTTTTTTGGCTCTGTATCCTCTTGTTGGCCTAACAAATTACAATAAGGCGTGGAAGTCACTTAGGTGGACTATAAATCCATTAAAATTATTTCAGAGGCTCGGTCAAGAGGAAAGTGAGATCAATCTGAAATTAGCAAAGGAAAAAATCAAAAATGAATTCATTAAAAACCTGCCGAGCAATCTCACAAGAGACGGAAAAAGAGTTCTCATAGTTACTGAACTCATAAATACAGGAAGTTCACTAGCCCCACTACTTGAAGCTTTGCGTGAATCAAATATTCCATTTGAAATAGCCACCTTAAACTTTATAGACTTCGGAACAGAAAGAAAACTACAAAAGGCTGGGGCAGAAAATATTCATTTAGGAGGACAGCCATACATAGCAATCTCTCAGCAAAAGAATTTGAGTGGAGTAATAAAAGATCCTAATACATTCAAATTAAGTACGAAGCCATATAAAACAGTCGGAGCAGAATCTAATTCTGATCAATTAAAAATACAGAGGGACCTAAATTCTGCAAGAACCGATGTTAAAAAACTCAGCGATTCAATCTATGCAGCCGTCTGGGATAAACAATAGTTTTTGGTTATGCTAATATGGCGATATGCAAAAATACTATCTATATGTATCTTGGTTTGTGGCACTGGCCGCAATGTTTGGGAGTTTGTATTTCAGTGAGATTTTAAAATTACCGCCATGTGTACTCTGTTGGTACCAAAGAATTCTGATGTATCCCTTAACTTTAATAATACCTATTGCTATACTAAGCGACGACAAAAAAGTGTATCGATATGTTTTGCCAATGTCTATTCTAGGCATGGTAGTGGCCTTCTACCACTATCTTTTGTACATAAAAATTATTCCTGACACGCTCGCGCCATGCTCAACTGGAGTCTCGTGCACAACTCGCCTTGTAGAGTGGTTTGGTTTCATCAATATTCCCCTACTATCATTTATAGCCTTTACTTTAATCACTTTATTAATGGTAATTTATTCAAACAATAAAAATAATGAGTAACGAAAATAAAATTGTTGCTGGTATCTGTTTATTCTTTTTTATAATTATTGCTTTTCTATTCTGGAAAGGTCCGAGCCTCGGCCAACCGACGACGACCGCCGTGAATTCCGATATCTTGGTCAAAGACTTAAGCCACATGACTGGGAAAAAGGGTGCTAAGGTTACCGTAGTCGAATTTGGTGACTATCAATGTCCAGCTTGTGCAGCCGTTAATCCGGAAATAAAAAAACTTACTGCCGTATATAAAACTAATCCGGAGTTCAACTTTGTCTTTAGAAACTTTCCTCTTTCTCAACATAAAAATGCAATCATCGCAGCCGAGGCTGCAGAATCTGCCGGAGCTCAAGGGAAATATTTTGAGATGGACAATCTATTGTATGAAAACCAACAAGAATGGGGCGAAAGCGCGGATCCGAAACCACTCCTTTCTAAATATGCAGCCGGTCTGGCGCTTGATATGTTAAAATTCCAAACCGACATGACGGCGCATACATTTGTTCCAGTCATCCAGGCAGACACAAACGATGGACAAACAATTGGTATTGATCACACGCCCACTGTATATATAAACGGGACCGAACAAAGAGACCTACAATTTGAATCCATGAAAAAGGTTGTCGATGGATTACTTACTAAATAAACAATAGAAGAAAAACTTCTTAGCGACTAAAAATCTATAATTGATTAATATATTTGAGGGCTAAAGCCTTATTATGAGACAATCATGATAAGGCTTTACTTTTTCTGCAAAGGATGTATTATAAATTTCAGAACATCCAACCTAGCAAAAAGGACGGTAAACCATGGGACAGATCTTTAATAGGCTCAAAAGATTGGTTAAGATTAACATCAGAGCAGTCAGGGAGAACTATCTTCCAGACTCAGACTTCCTGAAAAGGCGCTGGGAGGCTGGTAACAGACTTCGAGAAAATCTCGGAAACAAATTTGAAGAGGGGCAAGAATGTGTTAAAGAGGCCTGGGATGATCTAACCACTAACGTGCCTTATTCTCTCAAGGTAAGTTACGACGTGTTAGAAGTACCTTTTGGATTGCCACTCAAAGACGTGCGTGATGCATGGATTAAAAAAATCCAAAAGCATCATCCGGATCGCTATCCCGAAGGCGAAGAACGTGAGAACGCAACAAAGAAGGCAGCTATTCTAAACGAGGCCTTTCAAAAAATCGAGAATTTTTTCACTAAAGGTAAAGTATAGCTATGCCACCCCTAATCGGGTGGATTTTTGTTCTACTTGTTGCGGAGGCCCGAATTGCACGGGCGCACTCCAGGTTATGAGCCTGGCGAGGTACTACTCCTCTACTCCGCGATATTGACTCAAACTTATTGAGCCCTCGTAGTATAACCCAATCTCTATAACAAGCGCAAGTTTATTTACCATCGACAACACCCGCAGTCACGTCCTTCTGCATTTTTACACTAGAAACAAAGGTTACAATCGCAACCCCCAAAAAGACCATTACCATAAACTGAAAAGCCATTTTAAGGAAGTCTTTATCGAAAAAACTCATAGTTACATTCTAACATAATCGATATATAATATTAACAGAGTTGAACTTTAACAAAGGAGGTGGCAAATGAATAGCAAGGGCAGAGTCAACTGGACTAAAATATTTAAGAAAGCAAAAGATAAACTTCTTAAAAAAGCCCGCAAGCAACCAAGGCTGAAAGACGGCCGAGACGATCCATATTGGTACGATTACAATTGCGATAGCCTATCAGATTTAAAGAAAACCGGAAGAGGTAATTGCGTCGCGTGGAGCGACTTTACAGTCGAATTGGCTCGAAGATACAGTCTCAAAGCTCGAAGCATAAACATCGCTGACCGTGGAGACAAATCTGGAAAAAAAGATTCCCACCAGATATCTATTATTTACGATTTTGATGGAACGATTTGGTACCAGAGCTGTATCAGACTAAGAAAATTGTATAAACTAAAAGGAGTTGAAAATCCTAAGAAAACCCACAAGCTACTATGCCAAATGGGAGCAAAGGACTGCGATTGGAAGGTGGGAGCAGTTATTGTTCTAACAGCAATTGGCGTCATAAAAACAAAAGCGGCAAATATTCGTTTGCCGCTCTTTTTTATACCTAAAACGCGTCTTCGAGTTTGTTCAAAATCTTCTTATGAGAATAATCCAGTATATCTCTGATGAATTTATCACAGACACTAACCCTATAACGAAAATCATCCGTTTCAAAAACCCCATAAGACAGCTCTCTGCCGATCTCAGCCTCCATAGATTTGATTGTTTTCTCAATTGTACTTTTTCTGAGTTCATCACCGACAATCAGTAAATCGGCCCTGCTATCCTCATCGTTTATAAAGATTCCAGCTGTAATTATCACCTTAACCCTACCAGAACCTTTTAATCTTCTAATAATTTCCTCTTTCTTGAATAGCTCAGTGTTAAACAAAAGCTGTTTCAGAGCCGCCAAAAACGGAAACGCAGTATTCAAAAACCACGCACTGACACTAATCTTTCTTTTTCTACTTCCCTCCACGTGCAGAGTTTTTTGTTTTATAAGACCAACCTCGTGCAAAACATTTAACTCTCTCTTGCCAGGTGCCTGAAACACTTTACTTCTCTCCAACACCTCTTTGGTAGTGAAAGACGCATTAGCATTCAGTATAAAAAGCCTCATTATTTTAACCCTATCTCCACTCCCAAATAATTTAGATAAAACTTCCATATATAGCTCGATTTTAGCAAATCGATAGCATGGCAACAAGAAAAAAAACATTAGAAACTTTCATTTGACATTTAACAAAACATAGCGTAATATGTCGCGATAAACCGTACTTTGAAAACAATTTAGATCTTAGGTCCCGTACTGGGACAGGAGGCCACCGTCATGTGGAAAAAAGTCAGGTCATTCATTTTCGGCCAGTCAATGGCGACCAGAACAGCGCACCATGAAAGGATCGGTGTGGCTCATGCGGTGCCGGTCTTTGGCTCAGATGCACTATCATCAACTGCTTACGCGACTCAGGAAATCTTACTCGCATTGGCGGTTGGCGGAACCCACACATTCAGCCTAGCTCTACCAATTGCCATTGCTATCTGCCTGCTCATTTTAATCGTGACTATCTCATATAGGCAGGTAGTTGAGGCTTACCCTCAAGGAGGCGGCGTCTACAACGTTGCAAAGGCTAATCTTTGGCCAATTTTCGCACTTCTAGGCGCAACATCACTATTGATAGACTATTTCCTCACGCCTGCGGTATCGATTTCTGCTGGTGTTGAAGAGATAACATCGGCATTTCCAAACCTCTCTGACCACAGAGTATCCATCTGTCTCTTACTTCTTGGCTTTCTTGGATGGCTAAACAAGAGAGGCATTAGAGAAGCCGGAATGTTCATAGCTATACCAGTCTACGCATTCATCACGGCGTTCATGGCTATGCTAGCTTATGGAATGTGGCTCATCTACGTTGGGCACCTACCAGTACTGAACGTAATTGTTGCTCAACCAAATACTAGTAACGGCTTAGGTAAGCTTACAATAAGTGTGCTTCTAATCTTGAGAGCGTTCGCGGCCGGATGTACTGCACTGACAGGCATCGAGGCAGTTTCGAACGGTGTTGGGGTTATGAAAGTCCCCCAATCCAAGAACGCGGCTACGACCATGCTCATCATGGCAATGCTACTATCTAGCATGTTCTTGGGGCTAACGGTATTATCACAAGCAATGCACGTACTACCATCTGACAACGAAACAGTAATATCACAGGTTGCTGGCGCGTTGTTTGGGCATGGTTATTTCTACATGACGATCATCTCAACAGTGGTAATGATTCTTATCTTGGCGGCCAACGCACCCTTTGTTGATCTCCCCAGAGTTCAGTCACAACTGGCTGCAGATAAGTACCTTCCAAGTCAATTCATGTACCTCGGCCCAAGACTCGTCTACGATAACGGAATCAACGTTTTGATGATATGTGCCGGTACACTTATGGTGATTTTTGGCGGCAGAGTCCACCCTCTAATCCCGCAATACTCAGTAATGGTATTCATCGGGTTCTCCATCACACAACTTGGGATGTGCTTCCACTGGAAGAATGAGCCAGGAGAAGTTAGCTTTCGTTGGCTTCGTCTCGCAATCAATGCCATCGGTTGTGTTATCACAACTATTGTTTTTGGAGTAGTATTAGTTACCAAGTTCATGGATGGAGCTTGGGTATTACTTCCAGCAACCAGCCTCGTCGTGTGGCTAATGATTAAGATCAAGAGCCATTACATAATGATTGAGAAGTTGCTTACGCTTAGGGGTAAGGAAAAAGAGATTGAAGTACACAAAACGATCGCAATCTTGGTCTCCAAGGTAAACCGATCATCAATACACGCCCTCGAAAGCGCCAAGCGACTTAATCCCAGAAAGATCATCGCTCTTCATTTGGCCTTTGACGAAGAAGAGGGTGAGACTGTCCGAAAGCAATGGCAGAAAGCAACCGGCACGGACTTGAGAGTGATGACATCCCAATATCGGGAAATCGAAGAGCCAATCATTGAAGAGTTGAAAAAAATTGATGCGGAATACAGTGACGATCGTCTTTATGTAATGTTTGCTCAGATCATTACTGAGCATTGGTACGAGCATCTTCTTCATGGACAGAATGTAGCAAACATCCACAAGGCTATCGAAAGAGATCCGGATCTAAACCCGGAAATCATCTTCGATGACTTCAAGGTTGGCGCACGTACATAATAACAAAAACCTGCTTGCCAGCACCTGAGGCCACAAGCAATAGCAGGAAGGCCACCCCGACGCGACGTCGGAGTGGCCTTTTTTTATTAAAACAAGGAAACCGATCTCTTTTAGAAACCGGTTTCCTTATACTTAAACTCTCCCCTTATACTATTTTAGCGTCACCTTTCCACCAGCCTCTTCGATCTTCTTCTTCAACTCTTCAGCGGCGGCCTTGTCTACCCCCTCCTTCAACATAGCAGGGGCCTTATCCACAATGTCCTTAGCCTCTTTTAGACCAAGTCCCATAATATCCTTAACAGCCTTAATGACTTGAATTTTCTGCTCACCAACGGCAGTCAACTCAACATTGAACGAAGACTTCTCCTCCGCAGCAGCTCCACCTGCTGCGGCGGGACCAGCAGCTACAACAGTGGTAGCAGCCGAAACTCCAAACTTTGCCTCTAACAAGTGAACCAACTCAGAGAGCTCAATGACACTCATGGTCTCAATCTTTGAAACCAGGTCCTTGAACTTCTCTGGAATTACTACATCTTTATTTTCCATAATAATAAATTATCCTTGGTAATGAGGTACGTAGAAAATAAATTTTTTAAATTGCGTAGTGGGCAGAATTAGTTCGGATTTGCAATGGTCTGGCCGAGCCTGCCTGTCGGCAGACAGGTCTACCGGCAGGTAGACGAAGAAGAACCAAGGACCTTGTAAATTCGAAGCTAATGGAGCCCTGCAATTTTAAAAATTTAATTTTCGAAGTACAATGCTAAACATTCTTCTTTGCTATCTGATCAAGCGACATTACGAAGCCCTGAATTGGGGCATTCATAACGTTGAGTAATTGACCAAGTAGAACTTCCCTGGATGGAATCTTCGACAACGCGATCATTTCAGATGCGCTCATAAACTTACCTCCAAGAATGCCTCCGACAATCGAGATCTTCTCTTTCAGCTTCGACTTAAACTCGGCAACAGATTTTGCGGGAAGCACTGAGTCATTTCCATATGCGATAGATATCTGTCCTTCAAGCTTCGGCATATCACCGGAAATTTTTGTCTCAGACAAAGCTCTCTTTATGAGGGTTTTTTTGGAGACCATATAGCCGATACCCTTCTCCCTTAAGCCACTTCTGATGGCATTAGAATCTGCCGATGTAAGCTTTCCAAAATTAACGAATACTGCCGATTCCGCGCCTCCAATTTTCTCAACCAGCTTGCTTGAGATCTCTTTCTTTTGTGCTTTTTTTAATGGCATACAAATTTAAAACGGCCCGAAGGCCGTGATTGACATTTCATCCATGTATATAGATGAACCTTATCGACCCTGAGCAGGACTTATGTCGTTCAAGGTTGAACCTTGAACGATTGCCTACCTTCTTCGGTATTGAGTAGTATAATAAAAAATCTCCCGATGTCAACCGGGAGATAGAACTTGGGGCCTTAGACCCCAAGTAAACAGGTATCAAGCGCTGGCCTTTAACACTGATCGAGTTTTTCGTATTGGGCAAGAAAGCTCTCCGGCCGGGGACGGTAAACGTCCCAACAACCTTCCAACTAACTCTCCCGTCACTTCGATCATACTGTTGGCACCTCTCTTTTTTGAATAGGCACTTGGATCGAATAACAACCTATAAAAGATCTTGGAACAAACAGAATTGAGTGCTCTGGCTCCGGTCTCGGCCGGACACTCCTTAGCGATCGCCTCGAGAGCATCTTCTGTAACTAATAGCTCAAACCCCTTGATGCTAAAAAGTTTCTTGTATCGGGTCAGGCACGAATTCTCAGCCCTTCGCAAAATCTCAATCTTATCGTCAAGCGTTAGGTCATCTAGGGCAACCACTACCGGCAGTCGACCAAGGAGTTCGGGCTTGAGTCCGTATTCAATAAGATCCTCTGGAGTAACGTTGGAAAAAGAAACTGACCCATTAATTTTGGTTTTGGAGTCAGCTCCGAAACCGATCTTATAACTACCCTTTGACATTCTTTTGCTAATAATGTTGGCCAAAGAATTCGAACCATTATCTTGGAAGGCGCCCGCCACCACAAAAAGCAGATTCTTGGTATTAAGAGAGAGTTTGGTCTTTAGATCTTTGGCGTCTTTTGAAGACGGACCCGAGTCGAGTAAAACCTCTTCCTCTTCTAACCATCCAATCATCTCATCTTGAAGAACATGTCCAAAGAAATCGTTGTCTCGGATGTTTGCAAGCTTATCGATCTCATCAAGAAAGATAATTCCGTACGGCGCGTCATCCTTAGTCTTCTCTCTAACTGAGATAAAAATCTGCGAGAGATTAATACCTTTATATCCCTCAGATGATTTACCAGAAAGCTTTGTCTCTAGATAGAGCAGTCCAGCTTTTTTGGCAAGAAGAGACATCATGTACGTCTTGCCAACACCAGACGAACCAAGGAGAAATATGTTGTCTTTAGGCAGATCGTGGTCGCTAGTCTTGACCTTCATCATGTAAGCCGAGAAGGCCGTGGCCACCAGAACCTTAGTTTTTAGCTGACCGATAATGAATCTGTCGAGGTAAGCGACAATATTCTTTGGATTATCCCAATCAATCTCGGGCTCACCAACGGCTGGATCGTCGTCGATTGAAGTTGGCAAATTCTCCGCCTCACCCGAGGGAGAAAAACAGATAGCCTGCTGGGTTATAAAAGCAAATTTCCCTTTTGGTTCATCTACTTCAAACTTCTTCGACACCAGCAACTGCCTAAATTTCTTTTCAAGTTCGTTTTGTGAGTCCCCAAAACCGTGTTCAGATGAAAATAAATCCCCTTTGCTCGTGTAGTAAATACTATGCATGGTAAGATTATTGGCCTTGGCAAATATAAGTACGACAGGCAGACCGTTGTCTGATTCTCCTTTTACCATTAGAGGAAATGATTTGTTGTCATCTGAAGAATCAAATTTCTCCAATCCACCACCACCCCATCCTGTGATATACATTACTTCATCGTATGGAACCGGAGATTCGATAAACTTTAATTCGTTGTTAACATGGAGAAATCTTTTCTGGGCACCGCTAAATACCATGAAACCAATCTTAATCGGCAGTAGGTACTCAATGTTTCGCAAATAGCCATAAAGTTGCCCACCGACAAAAGTAGCAGGGACCGCATAAAACTCCGAAGATTGTTTATCACCCTCTTTGTTCTTGTAGGGCAGATTAATTACACGACTACGTATGACAAGGTTC
>JACQCV010000017.1 GCA_016201465.1 Candidatus Vogelbacteria bacterium
AGTAGGCATCTCGCCGTTCAGAGCGCCGAACTTGGCCATGAACTCCGCAGCCCTCACTAAACGAACGGCATCGTAAATCTTGAGACCCTTGTACGCTACAGTGTTGGTGTGAATCTGAATTTGACCCTTAGAGTTCTGCTGAATGAAGACCGCTGATTGATTACCCTCCCTTGATCGAGCCAGATCCTTCATGCTCGTATTCTCAGAAATAATCGCCGAAACCTTGAGCGGTTCGTGACAGCTGTTGAGTTTTACCTCCGTAACAACTGCCTTCTCAGCAAACTCCTTCTTGGCTTCGAAAAAAGACTTTTGGCTCAAGTACTGTGCCTCTGCAGCCACGATCATCCAGTCAAGGACCTTCTGATCATCGCCACCAGCAAATCTGTTGACCAACTTTCCTAGGTTGGCGATACCAAAGATGGCCAAGTTCTTGAACTGCCCAGGCAAACTAATCCTGGACAGATCAGTCTCACAAGTATAGTCAAGGAGAGACTTTAATGCAGGATCATTATCAACTCCGAGATACTTGGCAACAAGCGTCGCCGCACAATCCTTTTTCCGCTCTTGGGTCTTCGAGGGATGCTCGTCGAAGCGACCGCCACCAACACCGACCAAGATGTAACCCTCGGCCTCCCACTCAAGGGCGGGACGCCCGTCAGGAGTAGAAGAACCTGCGTTCCAGAAGATGGTCTTTGCTGTCGAAACCCCTGGAAAGAAAGCCTCACCAAAGAGAACAAGGAGCAGCTTTGCAACTGCCTCGTCCCAATGCGGTTGTCGATGTGTAACGATAGTGTGAATCTTGATGGGATCCATCTAGAACCTCTCTGCCAAAGCAGACTTTCATGTAAATTACTGGTTTATTATCAGTTCAAAGAGCCTACTTTACCGCCGACATTATATCATTAAATGCACAACTCTGTCAAGCAAAAAGCGCCTTATATTTAAAGGTGCTTTTTGCTTAATTTATTTTTTTAAACTCTTTAGAATTTCGTCGATCTGTCTCTGACGATCTTCCTGACTTACCTTTTCATTTGCGACTTCCTCAAGCTCCAGCCTAGCCGTTTCAGCCTGATTCTGTGCGAGGTTTAAATTAGCCCTGGTTTCCTCCTCCAGAGTTAAATCCGATACCTCCGTATCACCCTTTGTGGTCTCTATTGCTGAAATTTTTGGTCCCAATTCCATAGTATTATTTAGTGAATTGTCTTTTTCTCCTTGTCTGTCACATCCTTAATAGTTTGCAGAACAAAAAATTTATCGTTGTCCGAGAGTTCACCTTTTTTATTTTTTTCCGCCCATTTGATTGCCGATCTTAGACTTAGATTATAAACTTTCCTAAACATCTCTTCATCCTCTGGTTGAGGATGACCAGATCCAAACCTTGGAGAAAGCGCGTCACCAAGCACATGATGCAATTTAATGTTTTGGTTAGCGACATCCCTATCAATATCGCCTAATCCTTCCCCCGAAAATTGGCCTTGCCTAAATTTTTCAATACCCATTTTTATTAATTACTTAATATCGCCGTCCAACGAATTGTAGCATAAATATCGAAAATAATCCCGCCAGTTGTGTTTTTTGGGCTTTTATGATAACATTCTTCTCATGTTAAAGAAAGAAAAAAAGCAAGATATCATCAAGAAGGTTCGAAAGCATGAGGCCGATACTGGCTCTGCCCGCGTTCAGGTTGGTTTGCTAACGGAACAGATTGATCAGCTGACAAAACACTTAAAGAAGAACAAGAAGGATAATCACTCAAGAAGGGGATTGTTGCAAATGGTTGCTGATAGAAGAACACATTTGAAATATCTCTTAAAAAAAGACAAAAAGAGTCATGATGAGTTGGTAAAAAAACTAGAGCTAAAGTAGAGCAAACTATGGCAATTATCAAACAAAAAGGGCAGCGAGTTGGGGTCTTTATTGATGCCCAAAATCTTTATCACAGCGCAAAAAATCTCTATCACGCAAAAGTTAACTTCGAAAGTATCCTTGAAGATTCGGTCGCCGGCCGTACACTGGTCCGAGCTATAGCATATGTCATAACCACCGAAACTGGTGAGGAAAAAAGTTTTTTTGATGCACTTGAAAAACTCGGCATTGAAACCAAAGCCAAAGACCTACAAATTTTCTACGGGGGAGCCAAAAAGGCAGACTGGGATGTTGGCCTGGCCGTAGACGCAATGAAACTCGCACCCAAGCTTGACGCAATCATCTTAGTCGCCGGTGACGGAGACTATGTGCCTCTAGTGGAATACTTAAAGTGGCACTCCGGTATACAAGTCGAAGTAGTATCTTTTGGAAAGAGCACTTCGAGTAAGCTGATTGAGTCTGCTGACGACTTTCTGGACCTCTCTGATAAACCAGACAGATATGTGATTGGATATAAAGGAGGAGCAGTACGAAGAAATAATAGGAATTAATATTGGTTTTTTAATAACTTAATAGGAACGTAACTTAAGGAGGAGGATAAAATTACAGTTCAGAGTCCTTAATGGATTATTTAGGATTCTGAATTGTTATTTTATTCCTCATGGCTTTAGTCATGGACCTTCATTAGGAATATGCAAAAAAAAGAATATAGCGTTGAGATCGGTGGAAAAAAAATTTCCGCAACATTCTCGGACCTCGCAGATCAGGCAAGTGGTTCAGTTATTGTTAAGTGCGGAGAGACCTCAATCCTTGCCACAGCTGTTATGTCAAAAAAGGAGAGATCAGAACTGGACTACTTTCCCTTGGTCGTGGACTACGAAGAAAAATTTTACGCGGCAGGAAAAATTCTAGGGGGGCAATTTATAAGGCGAGAAGGACGGCCATCAGACGAAGCAATTTTGACCGGTAGAGTTATCGATAGAACCATTAGGCCCCTTTTTGAATCACACATAAGACGAGATGTTCAAATTGTTATCACCGCCTTATCGATCGACGAACATAATGATCCAGATATTTTATCTGTCTTAGGCGCATCTCTTGCAATTGCAACTTCAAATATTCCCTGGAATGGACCAGTCTCAGGCATAAGAGTCGTGATTGACACAAATGGGGAAACAAAAATAAATGCGAGTTATACCGAGAGAGAAGGGGCAAAAGTAGATGCGGTTCTCTGCGGTAAAGACGGAAAGATAAATATGATAGAAACCGAGGCTAAGGAAACATCAGAAGATCAGATGAGAATAGTTTTCTCCAAGGCGTTGGAAGAAATAAAAAAACTCGAGGAGTTCCAGCGGAGTATTATAAGGGAGATTGGTAAGGAAAAGACCGTAATAGAAAAACTTAGATTACCTCCAGAAGCTCTGGCTTTGTTTGATGAAACAATTGTACCAAAAGCGGACAATGCGCTCTTTAGCGGTGCTGGAAATGACAAAATCCACAAACTTCAAGACGAGTGGTTCAAATCCTTCCAAGAAAAATTTCCAGAAATTCATAAAGGATTAGCATCGGAACATTATGACGACCTCATAAACAATCTTCTTCACCAAGAGGCAGTAGAAAAAGACAGAAGAGCGGATGGTAGAAAACTTGATGAAGTTAGAAATCTGAGCGCTGTGGCCGGTGGCTTATCGGCTGTTCTGCATGGTACAGGCATTTTTTATAGGGGAGGAACCCATGTTTTATCTGTTCTAACACTCGGCTCTCCGAAAGACGCACAACTTTTGGATGGCATGGAAGTCAGAGAGAAAAAGTATTTCATGCACCACTACAATTTTCCCCCATTTTCAGGAGGAGAAACCGGCAGAATGGGTGGCATCAACAGAAGAGCCGTCGGCCATGGTGCATTAGCCGAAAAAGCGCTGCGTGGAATTCTACCCAGTCGAGATATTTTTCCTTACACCATTAGATTGGTATCCGAATCTATGGCTTCCAACGGCTCAACTTCTATGGCTTCAGTCTGCGCCTCATCTTTAGCTATGATGGACGGTGGGGTTCCAATTACAAGACCCGCCGCGGGAATTGCAATTGGTCTGATGTTGGTGGATGATTCAAAATACAAAATCTTGACTGACATTCAGGGACCAGAAGATCACCATGGCGACATGGACTTCAAGGTAGCCGGAACAAGCGAAGGGATAACCGCGCTTCAGCTTGACATTAAAGTCGGCGGAATTACCAAAGAGATTTTGGGCGAAGCGCTGGACAAAGCAAAAAATGCGAGACTGCAAATTTTAAAAGTCATCACCAGTGTGTTACCGGCCCCTAGACCAGAAATCGCCCCGTCTGCTCCAAAAATAATCACAATGAAAATCGACATTGAAAAGATTGGCGCCGTAATCGGTCCTGGGGGTAAAATTATCAAACAAATCACGGAAGATACAGGTGCAGACATAGCGATCGAGCAAGATGGTAGCGTGTTTATAACAGGCAAGATTGAAGGTGCCATAAAGGCACGAGATATAATAGAAGGAATTGCTCACGAATATAAGGTGGGCGAAAAACTACAAGGTAAGGTAGTTAAAATCGCTGAATTTGGAGCCTTCATAAATATCGGTCCAGGAGTAGACGGCATGGTTCATGTTTCGGAAATTGCTCCATTTAGAGTAAATAACGTCCGAGATATTCTCAAAGAGGGCGACATCGTACCGATTGTTGTTAAAGAGATAGACAAGGAACGCGGCAGAATCAGTCTTTCCATCAAAGGTGCGGACAAAGACTATGCAGAAAAGAAAATGAATTCACCAAAAGCTTAGAATTAATTTTTAGGTTATAATATACGACATGGATGAACCAGTATTAACCGACGAAGAAAAAGCCTTAGCTGAAAAAAAGAAGCAGGCCATGCTCGCTATGGAAGGCGAGGAAGGTCGGCGCCATCGTGAAGACCTGGAGAGAAAAAAACAAGAAGAGGAGCTCAAGATCAAACTCGAAGACGAAAGAACCAAGGTCGGCCATGAACTCGAAAGACTCGCCAGTGAAAAAGAAAAACTAGAACTAAAGTGGGTCGAACTCAACGAGATCAAAGCCCCACTGGAAAAATCACTCGAGCCCATCGTAACCAAAGAAGCCCAGGTTGAAAAAGAAGAAAGTGATATAGAAAAAAAAGAGCACAGCACATCTGACCCAGTCGAAAGACAGGCCACCGAAAAAATGCGCTGGGAGGTAGAAGACAGAAGAAGATTAGTGGAAAAAGAACGGTGGAGAATGGAGGATGAGATTGGTAAGGTTAATGCTATAATAAAGACAAACTCAGACAAATATCAAGAACTACTCGCTGAAGAAGAAAAGTCTCAAAAAAGGTTGGACGAAATAAACAAAAATCTGTCGGTATATAACAAATAAAAAGTCTGAGTTTTGAATGCAAAAATGGCGGACCAAAACAACCAGACAACTAACGACTTAAACATAAAACGACAGGAGGCTGCTAGGGCAATGTCTTCTGGTTTTAAAAAGTCCGACACAACAGCACCGACAATCAACACATCCCCGGAACCTGTTTCTAAGCCCCATGACTCTATGGCCATTGCTGAGCAAAGATTACGTGCTCAAATGGCAATGGAAGGCGACGAAAGACGCAAAAGACGTGAAGAAGGGGCTAGAATTGAAAGAGAAGCCAAAGAACAAGCAAGACTTGAAGAGGAGCGTAAAAAGAAAGAGGCTTATGAACAAGAAAAACTTAGGAAAGAGAAAGAGGCTCAACTGATAAGGGAACAGGAAGAAAGAGAAACCATCTCAAAACAGCTCAAGCAACAAGTTGACCGAATAAAGGAAAGTGGAACGGGTCTTAAAACAATAAGAACGTTAAGGGCCGACACAGATAACTTAATCAAGGGACAAAACATCTCTTTGATCGGAATTGCTATTAAGGAAGAAGAGAGGCGGAAACAAAAAATAGAAAACGAATCCATCACTTCAGGTAAGAACTTGAAACTGATTGTTGCGTCTTCCGTCCTCATAATTTTAAGTTTAGGTATAGCGTTCTATATTTATCAGACATTTTATTCTGGAGTAGCCAAAAATATAATCTCAGGTCAAAGCAACCTGCCTCAAGCCATAGTTTTTGCCGAAAAAGAAAAGGTTATAGATACAACGTCAGTCACCACAGATAATTTGATAAGTAGACTAAAAAATGAGGTGAGAAACCCTCCAGACTTGCTAATTGGCCAGATCGAAAACCTTCAATTTACCAAAACACCGGCTGGTGGTAAACAGACACCGCTGAACCCAAGCGATTTTTTAACCATAATCGGAAGTAAAGCACCGGATGGCTTAACAAGAACGCTTGACAAAGAATTTATGTTCGGGGTTTTATCCTCAGCAGAGAATGCTGCCTTCTTGATAATTAAGACAGAATCATACGATAAGGGACTAGCGGGGCTGCTAGATTGGGAGGGTAAGTCGATGACCGAAGATATGTACCAAATCTTAACATCACTGCGACCAGACAGCGATCTTCTCACAAAGCCCTACGAGGACACAGTAATAAGAAACATCGACACACGAGTACTAAAAGATGCATCCGGTACAATAAGACTCATTTACGGATTCCTAGATGGTAGTAAAAACATTGTGCTCGCGGGCAACCAACAGGCCTTCTTAGAAGTTCTTAGACGATTTAACACACCAACACCCCTTAAACAATAGACACACTCCCGTCATTTTGCTAAAATTAATTACATGAATATAGACTTAAAATACTTCAAAGAGAAGCTCGAGGCAGAAAAAATAAAAATCGAAGACGAGCTTAAAAGTATGAGTATTAAAAATCCGCGCAACCAGAGCGATTGGCAAGCGACCTACCCAGAAAGAGATCTGCAAGATAAAATTGAAGCAGATCCGACGGATGTTGCTGACAACATTGAAGACTACCAGGAGCGCTATGCTCTAAATGATGTACTAGAGAACAGGTTAAATAGCGTCAGAGAGGCACTTAGAGCCATCGAAGTAGGTTCATATGGTATCTGCAAAATTGGGGGCAGAGAACACTCAATCGAAAACGAACGACTAGAAGCTAATCCCGCCGCCGCCACCTGCATAAATCATATAGAAGGCTAAAGAATAACATACTCTTAACGGGACTACTTTTATTGCGAATTTTTTGTGTTACTATTCACGAGGACAAGAGGAGGTGGGTGATGAAAAAGAAACGGGACATTAACAAAAAGTCAAAAAAACTTTCCAACGAAATTATTACCTTTTACGTTGCCGAGCTTACACTCGCTGGCATCGGAAACTTAACAAAAAAACTTGAACTATCAGGAAAAGAGTTAACTACCCACGACCAGGCAACACTAAACACGCTACAAACAAAAACAATCCGCAAGATAGACCAGGTATTCAAGTGGATTCGAGAATACCTTATCTATGCTGTTGCCAGTGAACTAGAAAATCAAAATAGTCGACCAAGTAAATCCTACGTAAAATTTCCTCAGTTTAAATACCCAAAAAGGTGCGGCGCCGTAGACGAGGTTGATAAATTTTTGATGTACGCAACGGAAGCAGAAATTCGCGCATATCTCAAAAAAGCCACCACTAGATTCAATCAAAAGGGATGGAGTGCCGGTTTTGGCGGTAAGAAGTGGGGAGTAATCGCAAAGATAGCCTTAGACATGTGGTCAACAGACTCAATTGGAGACAAGTGCCTTCTGGTCGACAGAACATTCCAAATTGAACACAATGGTGGCATGATCTTTGACAAAAGAATCAGCAGGATTGTGCCAGACGAATCAAATGACAAAAAGGTTTTAAATCTAAAAAGAAGATCTAAGAATATCGATAATCTGCTAACAGAATTCCAAAAACGAGCAACTAACCAGGAAACCAAGGCTTTGATCACGAAGCTCGTAGAGACATTGAAGACTCTCGAACAAAGTAAGAAAAAAGATTCGTTAAGAGGAGACTAGGTGTTGGGCAGATTTACTTCTGCCCTTTTTTATTTAGAACATAACGAACAACACGATATCTCACCACCGCAAGATAGACAAAGCGGGGACCGAGGGATAGAATTCTAAAATGATTTCTAAAATTTACTCTGCGCAAGTTAGTCTACTCAAGGCGACTATTATTGAGGTTGAAGCTGACATTGGTAAAGGAATCAGATCCTTCGCTATCGTAGGACTTCCTGACAAGGCAATCGAGGAGGCCAAAGACCGGATCGGTGCTGCTATTAAAAATTCTAGTATTAAGTCCCCCCTCCAAGGTAATCGAAAAATTGTTGTATCTTTAGCGCCCGCTGATATTAAAAAAGAAGGACCAGTTTTTGACCTTGCCATCGCGATAAGTCAGCTGGTTGCAGGGGGAATTATCGCTTTTAATCCTGAAGGTAAACTATTTCTCGGCGAACTTGCACTCTCTGGTGATCTGAGACCGGTAAAAGGTATACTGGCAATTGTTGAAGAGGCTAAGAAAAAGGGGTTCAAAGAAATTTATCTGCCAATCGCAAACGCAAAAGAAGCTGCATTAATCAAAGATGTCGATGTTTACGGTTTCAAGAATTTAAAGGCTGTAGTCCAGCATATAAATGAGAAGCAAGATCCTGAATCTCTACCCAAAAAAAGAATAGAGAGGCAGCCAGAAACGTGCATCGAATACAAAGACGCCAGTTTTGTAGCAGATATGGAAGATATTCTTGGCCAAGAATCTGCCAAGAGGGGACTTGAAATAGCCGCGGCCGGTGGACACAACCTTGCGATGTTCGGCCCTCCGGGCACAGGTAAAACAATGCTGGCCAAGGCAATACCGGGCATCTTACCAAGACTTAACTTCGACCACATTCTCGAAGTCACTGCGATTTATTCGATCGCTGGACTTCTAAACGAGGAACTGATAACCAGCCCTCCATTCAGATCACCACACCACACATCATCTTATGTTTCGCTTGTTGGAGGAGGCACTTGGCCAAAACCAGGAGAAATAACCCTGGCACATAGAGGAGTCCTGTTTCTAGATGAATTCCCGGAGTTTGATAAACGAGTAATCGAATCCCTAAGACAGCCACTAGAAGATAGGGTAATTAATGTTGCACGCGCTAAAGGCTCTGTGGCTTTCCCTGCAAATTTTATTCTGGTCGCAGCCATGAATCCTTGCCCATGCGGCAATAGAGGTAACCCTTCTAAAGAATGCGTCTGTAGCCAAAACTCAATCATGAATTATCAACGAAAAATTTCTGGACCGATAATAGACAGGATCGACATTTGGGTCGAAGTACCACAAGTTGATTACAAAAAACTTTCTGATAATTCCACCAAAGGAGAGTCATCGAAGATGGTCAAAAATCGAGTGCTCAAAGCCAGACGAATTCAACAACAAAGATTCAAAGACGCAAAAAAAATAAACACCAACAGTGACATCTCGCCAAAAGATTTAGACAAATACGCACCGATGGCGCCAAGGGCTGCCCAAATTCTAACTTCATCTGCTGAACGGCTTGGACTATCTGCCCGCGCTTATCACAGGATCATAAAACTATCTCGAACAATAGCTGACCTCGATGGTGCAGATCAAATATCTGAAAAACATATTTTCGAAGCTCTGCAATATAGACCAAGAAGTTAATTGGATAAAAAAGCCCGACAAATACGTCGGGGTTATCATTCTGTTAGTAAACCTTTTTAGGATATTCGTGTTTGGTGCCTGAACAATCAAAATAAATATACTGAGCCTCCTTAACTGTTACTTTGCTTTGGTCACAGGACGACGACCTCAAGATCAAGTGGATCTCGGCCCCAGGCAAAGCAAGCTCTTGCCAGACTTCATTGCCGAAATAAATTGTGAACTTCATCTCAACTTCTTTTTTAGGTTGAATATACCTGAGTCCGGGCACAGCGTTACCACCTTCATACCTGATAAAGACCTTGTCTGAAGTTCTATGCAGCAGTTGAGCATTTATCCGCCCGACAGCTTCCACAAAATAACCATCAGTACTAACACCCATCTTTATCTGATCAAACAACCTAAACAGAGGATTTGATTCGTATACTGGATTACCAACAAAGACTGGGGCAACCGGCGCAGTCACTAAAGCGGCACCTGATACAGACTTATTAGTTGGCGCCTTGATAATAGTTTCGACCTTATTGGGCCTAATTACTTCAAACTTAACGCCCTGCCCAACCGGATGAACCGCCATCAGACCCGACGCCATGGCTGTTGGGCCGACAGATGTCAGCTCCGGCAATATCACAGTTTGTGTAATCCCACGCGATACTGGCTGAATTTGTACGTTTACCGGAAAACTTTTAACATATTGCTTTCTAAAGCACAAAACACCCAAAAAGATGGCCACTGTGACAAAAATAGAAATCAGGGATAAAATATTCAAGTTCCCGTCAAAAACTTTTCCGAGAGACTTTAAACCATTCTTAATCCTCTGCAACACTTTTTACCTCCTGGTCTTAGGCCGTTCGAATAAAATAATACTAAAAATTAAAAGATCTGCCTTTGGACAAATCTAGCATAAAGAGAAAGTTAGGACAACTAAAATGGATTTCTTGCTCCTCTAATCTCGAAGTGTACATGAGGCCCACTTGAGTTGCCGGTTGAACCGACGTAACCAATCCTTTCACCCTGCCCAACCGTTGCACCAGATCGAACTGAAACTGAGGCCATGTGACCATACAGCGTCTGAGTACCATTCGGATGTGCAATAACCACGTAGTTACCATAACCACCATTCCACCCACCACTTTTAGCAACTAACACTTGGCCTGCGGCAGCCGCCAGTAAAGGCTCCCTGCCCGAACATCTACAGTCCGGGGCAATATCAACCCCATTTTTACCATGAAGACCCTGAGTCTTACGACCGTGCAAAATAGGTCTAATATAATAATCGAGAGAATTTATCGTTTCATCAATATAAGTCAATATTAATTTAGTGGGGCCTGGTCTTAGCCGTGACGGGGTTGTCACACGAAACTCACCGTTGGGAATTATAATCTCACCTCCTAGAACAAGTTTCTGACCATACTCCAGGCCATTAAACTTCACGATCTCATCTACATCGCCGCCGTATCTCTTTGCAATTGATTTAATCGAATCTCCTCTTTTAATTGTGTATTTAACACCGGACACAGGCAAGATCACCAGCTCCTGTCCCAATTTTATATCTTTAGGCCCACGAAGATCGTTCCCCCAGATAATAGTGTTCGCAGAAACACCAAACATGTTGGCAACTTTCTGGATTGTATCACCCTCTCTTACTGTATATACACTAATCGTATCAGCACCCGCACCAAAATCTTCAACGTCAGCAATTGTCCCAAGTGGACCAGTGACTGACATCAACGCCGAATCGTTTACAATAGTGAGATCTGTAGTTGAACCTTCGGCTGAAATAACAGGATCGCTGTTCATGGCTGCAGCCAAAATCGCCACATTCTGAGAGTTGATTGTCCGTGTTTCGGGGGCATTGTCGTAATTATTTGCGGCCTGGGTGGTATCAGTAAGTAAACCGGCTACGAACGAGGTTAAGCTTGCCTTAGCAGGAAAAGCAAAAGAAAAAGTTAACACTAAAACCATAAAAAAAACCACCTCTCTTAAATAAAGACCTGAAGATAATGGTTTACTAGCCAATCGGGCCAAAATAAGCCGGATAGCCATTTTAATCTTAGTAAAAATATGTCTAAAATTAAGGGGATTCTGTCTCTCTTGCGAAATAGCCTTATTTTACGGCTATTTTATGCAAACACCTCCAATTTCTGTGTACTTTAATTCTACCTAGCCAGAAATATAATTGCAACCATTTTTTGTGGTCTTGTGAATAGCCTGTGGATAGTAAAAATGACCAAATAATCTTGACAATAAGATATAATAGTGCTATAGTACAAAAGAGTTGAACATTAAAATTTACAAAACACAAACAAGAGCGCTACTAAAAGGAGCAACGCATCATGGCAACAAACCTCGAAAGGGCCCAACGATCTCGTGGCAATATACTTGCACTTCGCGATGGAGAAGAGATCATCAGTAGGGAAGAGTTCCTCTCTAGGCTCACTGACAGATTCCGTATCTGGAAAATCGCCGGAGGTAAACTGGCACGCTCTACTGGCCAGTACAAAGGCGGAACCAATAATATCACCAATGAGGATCTTCACAAGGTCGGCCTTAGCGGTGAGTCTGGACAATCGATCGACCTCTACACAAGAATCTGCTGGTGGCAGAAAGACCTAAAAAAGATTGCCTCGATAGACCCTAGTGTGTTCACCTTCACATCAAAGGAACCATACCATCTCGGCATCAGATTCAATACTGGGGAGTATGCGGGTTGGACTGCGTTCACGCTCTTGTCGAGGCCCAACAATGAGACCCTTGTATATGAGAGAACCCTCAAGGAACTCGAGAGCCGACAAGGACAGATCCAAGAATTCTTTAGGGGTATCCCAATCGAAATCACAACCTCAGGTGGCCTAGACTCTGATCTCAGAAACATCATGACCGAGGCTATCACTCTGAGGCGGGCTGATACTGGGGAGCAGCTCGAACTCAGAGGTACCCATGATGCATGGCAGGCCCATCCGGCCATTCTCTACAATATCAGTACTCTAAAGTAACTCATTTCTCGGTATACAATTACCCTGTGTCGAAAGGCACAGGGTTTTCTTATGGACAACAAAAAAATTTGGGAATATAATTATTGCGTGAAGAAGCAGAAAAAAGAGTATCTAGAGGTCCTGGCTGATGATATGAATGGTAAGTTTGATATCCTTATTGATGGACAAAAAATGTTAAGTGACAAATTAGATGAACACACCGAGATATTGAACAGACACAGTGAAATCTTAAGCAGTCACAGTGAGATCTTGAGCAATCACAGTGAAATCTTAAGCAGTCACAGTGAAAAGCTAGACTCACATACTGAAATGATCGGCTCGATAAAAACCGATGTGGAGATAATCAAAGAAGATGTAGCATTTCTCAAGAATGGTATTAAACGCAAGGTTGATGCAGAAGAGTTTTCCGCACTTGAAAGACGTGTCATTCTTCTCGAAAAGAAGTTGGCTCGCTCTCATTCCTAAAGTTAGACTAAAAAAATTATTGCGCATATAATGAAAAAGCTATGATAGAAAAACTTAACAAAAACGGAATTGAGAAGTCAAACTTGGTGCCGGATACTTCGGAGAGTCTTTGGTACGCAAATGCAATTGCAGATCTGCAAAAGCACGCGGTCCTGTCGAATGAAGAAGCGGGTTTGGTTTTATACAGTCGGATATTAACAGAACTCAAAAAACTTGTGATCGGAAGTCAGTCTATTCTACCTGAATTAGGGGACTCACGAGATGAAAAAGTAAACAAAGCCATAGAACTTTCAATAATAATTTCACAGGTTCTAAGTAAAGAGGGGAACGAAGATTTAATAAAAGCCGCTAATAGCAATAAATTTAGACCTATCAAAATTTCCGTTGCCAAAGGTGACATACTCAGGGAAAAGATGGCGTATGTCGAATTGACTGGCACAAAAGAGTTAGAAGAGATGGAGGCCAAGGAACTAGCCAGCTGCAAAAAGATCATCGACGTTCTTTTTAACCGAGCCTTTGCCGAGGATGGCGCACAAAACCTGGCAAATATTTTCGAGTTGTCTGATTTGAACCCCGAATTAGCGGCTGACCTGGGCAAAATTATACAAGCCGCGGAACTAATCGCGCTCCACAGAAGACATTTGGAAGAATTCCAAAAACGAGACACGGCCAGAAAAGAAATAATTGCCAAAGCCAAAGGTAAAACAACAGAAAAAATTGTCCAACCTGTTCTGTATATCAGAGACCTATTAGACAGAATGGATTTCGGTATAGATGCAAAACCTAAATTAAAAGGTTTCCACGAAAGAATAAAAGAACTTGAAGAAAAGGCTGCCCTTGAAATGCCATCTGAGGCCATTGGTAAAACAATTAACTAAACTCGTCAAAAAAGGTTATCCACCTTGCTAACTTTACTTGGCTAAATCAATATGTTAAAAAAGACTGTCAATGACTGAAGATCAAAAGATCAAAAAACTTATAGAAGAATCATTCCTGACCTCTGAACAAAAGAGGTTTCTTGTTCAATACATAGATTTGAAGGGTATAGACATGAAATTTGTGAGTGTCTTTAACCAATATTTGGAAGAGGCTACTGAAAACCAAGATGATAAATACGAACTAGTACTAAAAAAAATCAAAGAGGCTGAGAATACGCTAGATAAAAGAGCAACCACGGAAAAATCACGAATTGAAGAGAGGCTTGAACAAGAACTTTCAAATATAGACCCACTTGACTTAAAAACAAAGGGTAGAATTTGGGAAGAATATTATGACACCCTAGACGAACTAGGAGAAAGATATAATCGGGGATTGCGAGATATGTTGTCAAAAATTATAGTCTCAATCTAGCGAAGATATCTTGCTCAACCTCTTGAAGATCTCTACCATAAGTTAGGCGTGAAAGTTCTTTCATTTTATCCTTAAGCTCCCTGTTGCCCGGCGGAGTCATCTCAGTCTTCATGTTAAATGGCTTAGACGGCTGGCCGTTAATTAGAATTTTTGCGGCGCAATTTTGCGCTTCAAAACTTATCAGATCCTTGTCACTAAATTCTGGGCCAAACTGTTTCAGAAGAAGCTCCGTATCTGGAGCACCAACTCTGAAAGATAACATTGAGCCTACGTTACCAAAGACAGCGTCCCTAATCTCGTCTTCTAATTGATCTATAAATTGATGCGCCAAACCCAAACACAACTTATATTTCCTGGCTTCAGAAAGAATAACGGCGATCGAATCGGTAGTATAGTTCTGGAACTCGTCTATATAAAAATAGAAATCTTTTAATTTCGACTTATCGTCGGTATCAGCACGAGAGAGGGCGGCCTGAGTTATCTTACCAACTATAAGCATTCCCAATAACTCAGAGTTTAAGTCACCGATTTTACCCTTTGAAAGATTTACAAGCAAAATCTTGCCCTCGTCCATAACCTTTCTAAAGTTAAAAGCTGACTTGGTCTGGCCAATGATCGGTCTCATGTAATCGTTGGCAGTAAAATTACCGAACTTCGTACTTATGTAAACTCCCATATTAGCGAGTGACCAGTCTCCCGTGGCCTTTACAGCTTCCTTCTCCCAAAAATCAATAACTGTTGGATTGGAGATTCTGGCCAACTTTCGATTTCTATAATCATCATCTGCGAAAACTCTTGGTACCTCCATCAAAGTACATGGTTCGTTGACTGCATCCTCCATCAAAAGGATCAAGGTATTTCTCATATATTGTTCAAACATTGGGCCCATCGACGCCTTGTCGAACAACTTATTGAAAATACCTTGTATCTCGTTAACAATGAAAGTTTTCTGCTCAGGCTTAGCTAGATCATATTCAAGCATATTTAGCCCCAGTGGTCTGGACAAGTCAGCAGGATCAAAATAAATAACGTCACTAATTCTATGTTTAGGAATCCTCTGCAACATGTCCTCCGCAAACTCACCATGCGGGTCCATGAGGCAAAAACCTTTGCCTTGTTCCGCATCTTGAATAGCCATGTTTAACATGGTTCGCGATTTACCGGTTCCTGTCTGTCCAATTATATAGAGGTGTCTCCTTCGGTCATCATCTGTCATTCGTACAAACCGCTCATCGCCACGATACATACTATGACCCAATACTATGCCTTCTTTCGGCAAATTTTCAGGTGGTGGCGCTTCCTTAACTTTTAACCAAGTGATACGAGGCACATCGGTGGAATAAGTGGGTAGATGGAAAATCGAAGCAATCTCTTCAGTATTCAACACCATCTCCTGTTGCGGGTTAAAAACCCGAAACGAGTAATCAAAAAGACTTTTCTTATAATTTCTCTTATCTACCTTGACAACTTGAAGATCATTCCTAACTGGGGCACCAAACTGAGAAAATGAACCGGCAAGTGATAACAGTATGTCCTCAGCCGAATCCCTAGACTGTCCTGAACTTACGATTCTCACATTAACTCTAAATAGCTGTTTTGAAATTTTAGCTTGCAACGCCTTTACCGCATCGTCATCCACCACCTTTTCCTTATTTTCTTCAACGTGCTGATTGGGCAAAATGAGCTTCTTAAATTCCTTCAAAAAATCCTTACCGAAATCAACCAAGGAAAACCTACCGAGCTTTAGGGCCTTCTTAAAAGTTTCACCCTTCTTCAGTCTTTCGATTGCGTAGACAACTAAGTTTTTTGTCTCCTTACTTGCCGGTTTCATCACTATTTGAAGTGATGCACCCTCACCGATCTCCTGTAGTTTAGACAACGTACTTACGATTGGTGCAAAGGTATCAACCTCAGCTTCTTTATAGGTACGCAATGGAACAATGTAACTATCGCGCAAGGACAGATATGCAGAGGCAGCCTCGCTACTATGACCAAAAATATTATAGTCTGTAACTTCTTCGACTTTTGCAGTCGGAAATAGTCCCTGAATCTGCCTCATCGCAAAATCAGTTGATTGTTTCGGTATTGATATATAGAAGTTTATAAGTTCATTTGTGTATGGAACAGACACTTCTAAAGTAAAGGGCTGATTAATCGCCGAAAGAGCGGCAAAGAGCTGCTCCGTCAAATTTATCTGTTTAACTAATCCTTCTTTTTGTTGTTCCTCAGTAGATTTCTGGACCCTTATCATAAGTAGCGTTGATTCTAAAGAGATCTGTTTTTTTCGACCTCTGTAAATCGTGACCAGAACAAAGAAAAAAAAGATGGCCAAAACGACCCCAACCAAGAGGTAACTTAGATTTAGATTAGTTAAAATATAATCAGGCATTACTATAATAATCCTCTCTTTTTTAATTCCATACGCAACTTGTCCGTTAAAACGTCGTGAAACGCATCAATCACAAATGGTTCTTCGAACTCCAACTCCTTGAATGTCTTCTCCATACCCTTAGTAAAAACATCTTCTACTAGCCTCTCCACTTTTTGGCGGCTTTCAGGATCTAAAAAATCTAGGTAACTCTTACCACTGTCGTTTTTAACTACTATCGGGGTTATTTGCTGTGTATTATTAGTAGTCACCGTCGCCTTGGTAGACTGGGTCGCTTGAGCTTGAGGGACTACATTGCTCAACTTTTCGGCCACAGCAGCCTTGACTAAATCACGCTCCTCCACGATGTGAGCGCCAGACTCTAATATCTTCCTCTTCTCAGCGATCTTTTGCGAAAGTTCAGCTATTTCAGCCTCTATATTGCTCTTTGATATATCTTCTGACATAAGTCTGTGGTTATAGTATATATCATTCTAAATAAAAAACTAAAGTTTTTTCATCTCCTCTAAGAGTTTGAACTTTTTTCTCTCCTCAGATTCCTTAACTCCAGCTCCAATTCTCTCGTCAATGATTCTTTTTACATTTTGAAGGCTATTCATAAGGTCCTGAAGATCCCTATATTTAGATGGCCAGACACCGAGACTAGTTGCCATATCACCCAAAACCTGCTTCTGCCAATCTAATGTTCGTCTTGAGCTTTTTGGATCACTTAACAAAGTTCTGCTCTCTTGAACTCTTTTACTATAGTTGGCAATCTCTCTATATATATCTCGCAGTTCCTTCCCCTCCTCATATGTTATTTGTAATGGGAAACTTTCGCGTGTATACACCAAGTCAACCTGATCCTCTTTTGGTATCTCAGATGTCGCCCTACCAAGATACTCGGCATAGATTGGTTCTGCCCTTTGTGCAATTTTGGAGTTCAACTCATCAAGTTCTCGTTTAGCAAAAAGCTTTGTGTCCATGGCACTGGATGTGCCAGCCTCAAGGTCAAGCACCACTCGATAATTAGGATCACTTCTGCCAAAACCACTCGTTTTTAAAGCTTCTCTTTGTTTCTTATTGTCAGTAATACGCACCTCCGCCTCAGAAAGCTGCTTGGATAATTGTTCTAATTGTGACTTTTCCTCTTCTGTAACAACCTCGGCAACTGTTTGTTTCCAGACCCTATCCCTCAGTGCGTCCCTAACTTTCACCCGCTCCTCTTCTTTTAAATTTGCTATTTTAGCCTGAGTCGCCATTTTGGCGTTAAGCTCAGCAAGACCAGTCAAACTATCTTGAGTCGCTTTTTCTATCTCTCTAGACAAAGGTGATCCTGAATCAACTATCTCCTCTGCAGCACTCTTATATTTCTTTACTTCGGGTTTTTGCTGGACTGATGCTTCTGGCCTTTTTATTTTATTTGGATCCATCATACTATATATTATATACCAAAAAATAAAATTCTATTTAAAGTATGATAAAATATTCACATATAATTAAAACAACAAAACCATGGACAACAAAATCAAGGTGGCAATTTCAGAATTTCCTCCGCTCATCATAGATAAGGATGAAAGTTTCAGCGGCTTCGAAATCGAGCTCTGGGAAGCGGTTGCAAAGCGTGCTGAAATCCAATTTGAATA
>JACQCV010000019.1 GCA_016201465.1 Candidatus Vogelbacteria bacterium
CGTTTTTCATAATGATATTCATGTAACCATCATCATGGAAAGGAAACCGTCTGTCTCGCGCCCTCCAATTTGAGGGGACATTTGCGTTAAGAACGATGAGTCGTTTCAGGGGACATTGGGGATTGGAGAAGACTATAGTTTGACAAACAGAAATATGGGTATATAATACTCGTCAATGGTCCCTTCGATGAGAAGAGGACTTATTTTTATAAATATCACAATTTACAATCTAACTACTAAACATATGATGGACTTAAAGACATTGAACTCAGCGCTTCAGCAGCTTGAAGAAGAGAAAGGTATACCAAAAGATAAGGTCATTGAAGCCATTGAGATGGCCTTGGCCGCTGCATATAAAAAAGATTACGGCAAAAAAGGTCAGATTATCAGGGCCACTTTTGATCTTAATTCGGGAAAATCTGAATTTAGTCAGGTTAAGATTGTCGTGGATAAATCTGTTCTTAAGGAGCGACCGTCCGAAGAAGAGATCGCAGAAGAAATTGCCAAAGCAGCGAAGAAGCAGGGTAAACATACCAACGAAGAGGTCGAGTCACCAATTGGCAAGGATGTCCAAATGTACACAAATGCGGAAGGACTAGAAGTTCCAAAGTTCTACTTCAACGAAGATCAACACATTATGATTGAGGATGCCAAAAAGATCAGTAAAGGAGTAAAGGTAGGAGACGAGATGATCTTCCCTCTCGAGTCAAAAGATGACTACGGAAGAATCGCCGCCCAAACGGCTAAGCAGGTCATAATTCAAAGAATAAGAGAGGCAGAAAAAGCTTCGGTTATTAAAGATTACGGTAAGAAGCAAGGTGAAATTATCTCCGGCAAAGTGCAGAGAATTGAGATGGGTAATGTCTTTATTGACCTCGGCCGGGCAACTGGCATATTGCCAAAAGAGGAGCAGATCCCTGGCGAGCGATATCGACAGGGTGAACAGATTAAGGCCTACTTATACTCTGTTGAAGAAACACCAAAGGGAATTAACCTACGACTTTCAAGATCGCACCCTCAATTCATTAATAAACTTTTTGAAATTGAGGCACCAGAAGTTTCAAGTGGTGTAGTAGTTATCAAAAGCATAGCTCGAGAGCCGGGAGCAAGATCGAAGATCGCGGTATCCTCAACAGAAACAAATGTAGACCCCGTAGGATCATGCGTTGGCCAAAGAGGAATAAGGGTCGCAACGGTTACTAACGAACTTGGCGGCGAAAAAATTGACGTAATCGAATGGTCAGATAATCCCGAAACGTTCCTAGCCAACGCCCTATCACCTGCAAAAATTTCTAGTGTCACCTTAAACGAAGTAACCAGGGGCGCAAAAATCGAAGTTGACGAAGACCAATTTTCTCTTGCAATCGGTAAAGGAGGACAAAACGTAAGACTTGCGGCCAAACTAACAGGTTGGAAAATAGATATAGTGTCTAGCGGGAACAAGACAGCCTCACAAGGTGATGACGACTACGATGACGGTCTATAAAGAAAGTTATATAATCTAATGTATATGAAAAATAAAATTCTATTCATTGTGGGATTATCATTGTCTCTTCCACTCATATCATTGGCAAAAGAGTCAGATATAAGTTTAATCCCCGCCCCAGAAGCAACCGCGGCCACATCAACAATTGAATCCCCGAAGGTAGACAACAAGAAGGACGAACTGAGAAAACAACTTACAGATACCATTAATACATATTCAGCAGTGGTCAACAGTTTAACCAGGCTGTCACAAAGAATTACTGAACGAGAAGATATACTTACGGCTCAAAACAATCTAAGTCAGGAGGCTAAAGATAACATTGATGCTAAAAAAAGAGCCCTAAACGATAACCTAACTAGCTTAAACGATCAAATTAACATTGACTTAACCAAAGAAGGCGACCTGGTCGCCACTTCAATTAAACCATCAAAAAAACTGCCAGGATTTAAAAAAGAGGCCTATAAAATTAAGCTTGAAATAATTTCCGCTCACAAACTGCTAACACAAATTATAAACTCAGTAATAAAGGAGTCCTTAGTCGCGGCCACAAGCACGCCAGATCAAAGTAATTAATAAGAGAGATGAACAAAGAACAAAATGGAAATATTGGAGCAATGATTGCATCAATGATTATCGTCATCTTACTCATTACTGGCGGTTACTTCGCCTGGCAAAATAGATCAGCCATACAAGCACAGAACACGAACATACCAGACGGTTCATCGATACAACCAACTGAAGCTATTGCTCCCCCAACCACGCCACCCCAGGAATCAACTGAGATATCTGACATTGCGGCTGACGCAGCAGCAGTGGATCTCAAACCCCTCGATACCGGCTTGGAAAATCTAGATCTATTGGTTAAATAATTTTTTAATATGACTGAAGTAAAAAAATTAGAAAAATCACAAGTTGAGATCGCAGGAGAAATATCTGCCGAAGAGTTTAACTCTTATTGGAAAAGGGCTGTCGAAAATCTATCAAACAGTGTAAAAATTGACGGCTTTAGGACCGGGCATATACCAGAAGATATACTTATAAAGAATATAGGTGAATCCGCAATCTTAGATACGGCTGCTGAGTTAGCACTCAAACATAACTATCCAAAGATTATTTTGGAAAATAAGATCGAGGCCATCGGCAGACCAGCCATTTCGATTACAAAAATTGCAAAAAATAATCCACTAGGTTTTAAGATACTTACCGCAGTGATCCCGAAGTTGACCTTGCCGGACTATAAGTCAATAGCAAAAAAGGTTTTTGAGGAAAGCAGAGGAAAAGAAATTAGAGTCGAAGATAAAGAGGTTGAGGACTTAATACTTGAATTAAGACGAAGAAGAGCCCACCTGGAGACCAAGCACGAACACACCGCGAATGAAGCCGCTCCTAAAGATGAAGACCTAACACCATTTGATGATGTGTTTGTTAAGACACTTGGTGACTTTAAGGATGTACCAGACTTCAAAGAAAAAATGAAAGTTAATATAAAACTTGAAAAGGAGGTAGCAGAAAAAGAAAGTGCCAGGTTCAAAACAATGGAGGCGGTTAACGAGAAGAGCGAGATGGAGCTCCCGGAGATATTAGTTGAAAACGAGTTAAACAAAGGAATCTCCCAAATGCGAGCGGAAGTTGAGAGAGAAGGACTTGAGTTCGACGAATATCTAAAGGGAGTCAAGAAAACCGTGGATGATATCAGAAAGGAGGCGCGACCAAAAGCCGAGAAGAGTGTGCGTTATAACTTAATTTTGAAAAATATTGCCAAGAGTGAGGCGCTCTCGGTGCCAGACGAAGAGATTGATAAAGAAGCCAAGAAACTGCTTGAGGTGTACGAAGGTGCAGACCTGGACTCTGCAAGAATTTATGTGGAGGATATATTACTCAACAACAAAGTCTTCCAATATTTAGAGGAATTAAAATAAATAATCAAAAAAAATGTTAATACCAACAGTCATCGAAAAATCACAGTTTGGAGAAAGAGCATACGATATTTACTCTCGCCTCTTAAGAGACAGGATTATTTTCCTAGCCGGTCCAATCGACGATAATCTGGCAAATATTGTCATCGCACAGTTACTATTTTTGGAGTCAGAGGATCCAAAAAAGGATATCAGCCTATACATCAACTCTCCCGGCGGATCCGTGACATCGACAATGGCAATCGTGGACACCATGAACAACATCAAGCCAAATGTTGCCACTATCTGTGTAGGGATCGCGGCGTCAGGTGCGGCGGTTGTACTCTCAGCAGGTGCCCAAGGGAAAAGGTTTGTTCTACCGAACGCCGAAGTAATGATCCACCAGGTTTTGGGCGGAGCAGAAGGACAAGCCACTGACATAGACATCGCTGCAAAGCATATCCTAAAAACAAAAGAAAATCTAAATAAACTCCTAGCCAAGAACACGGGCAAACCCATTGCCCAAATCGAAAAAGATACCGACCGCGACTACTTCATGTCCGCAGAAGAGGCCAAAAAGTATGGAATCATAGACGAAATACTAAAACCCAAGAAAGCCTAGCCAACATTTTCAAAAACAATCGCGCAAAACGATTGTTTTTTACTTTTGTCGTTTACAATTAATTCTTAACAATGTAATATCAATAGAGAGGATATATAGCTTTTTTGACAAAAGACAGCGAAGGAGAGGTACTTATGTCTTTAAATAACACAACCGACCTGAAGGTAATTCCTTCAGTTGATGATCTTGTTAAGAATAGAGTTGCACAGGTAGGCAATAGTGAACTTACTACAAATGACTATATCTGGAAGTCAGGATGGAACACAATTTTGCTCCATCTACTTTCTTTAACTGCGGTGGGAATAGGGCTCGGAAGCCTTACAATGGCAGCCCTCGCCCTTTCAACATATTTTTTCTTTATGTTTTTCCAACTGGCCTCAACGCCACTGGCACTTTCCCACCTTTATCTCAATTATATTGCCCAGCTAGTTCTCGTAATGGGGGCGGGTGGTGCAGGAGCACTCACTACCGCAAAGTTTCTTGAAGGAAAAGCAAAAGATCAGGCGCTACAGCTTGTTGCAGATGAGTACGAACAAAATCTGCTAACTGGAGGAAACTATTTCAGGACGATTGAGGAAGCCGCCAAAACAAGAATCAATACTATAATTTCCGAGGAACTCCAACCGTTTCTCAAACGCAAACAAGAGCACAAAGATGAACTTGATGTCTTGTGGACCTCCTGGAGAGATACTCAAAAGCTTATGGACACACCAAACAAAAGACACTTAATCGAACTCCTCAATGCAGATATCAAGACGACAAACGCTAAACTCGCAGACATTGAGACAAAGATTCGAGATACTCAAATCAAGACAAAAGAGTTTCAATACCAAATCGCCGAGGTCGCTGCCCACGCCCCCATTCTTGATATTCAACATAAGCGAATGTTGCGCGAGGACAAAGACCTATTAGAAGCCGACACAAAGAGACACGCCGTGCTCGATGATATTGGCAACGAAATTGAATCTACCCTAATCTCAGCTCAGGTCGAAACAGGAATTGGCCCGATCGAAGCCGATCATGAAGTCAAAAAGATTGAAGATAAGAAATAGTTTCACACCAGTCCTATGGACTGGTTTTTTATTGCAATTAGACATCGGGCGACGACCATGCTATATTGAATTTGCAAACTTTATTAATTTAATTTTGTATTTCGTCAAAGACAGTAAATGACCGGATTGGTACAAAAATATGACTAAATCAAACATTTTTATCTTAAATACAGAGGGTAGGTCATCATAGACGAGATACGCAAAAACTTATGAGCTTAACAACAGTCTTGCTCTTAGCTGGTGCAGCCGGTGTCGGGGGCGTTATAATCGGATACTTCCTTAGGTGGATAGTATCAGTTGGAAAGAAGGGCTCAATGGAACTGACCATCAAGCAAAAGATGCTTGAGGCCAAAAGCCAAGCCCAAAATATAGTTGAAGAGGCAGAGAAAAAAGCTGGCGTGCTTTTAAGCGATGCCAAAGAGGATATTAAAAATCGCGAGCTCTCTCTTAAAAAGCTCGAGGATCGATTGATCAAGAAGGACGAACTGATCGACAAGAGACAGGGGGACATAGATCGTGAAGCAGAGCATATTAAGGAGAAGATAGTCGAGGTCAAAGATTTAAAGAACAAAGTTAAGGAACTCGAGGCGAAAGCAGAAGGTGAGCTAGAGAGGATTGCCAAGATTAGTGAAGAGGAAGCCAAAAGCGAACTGGTCGCAACGATTGAACGTAAATACGGCGAGGATTTTATGCTGAAGATGCAGAAGCTTGAACGTGACGGCACCGAGAAGCTTGATCGAAAGGCCAAAGATATTCTATCAACGATCATTCAGCGGCTGGCGTCATCAACTGCAGCAGATATCATGACCACAAACGTGCAGATCACATCTGAAGATATCAAGGGGAAAATTATCGGTAAGGAGGGCAGGAACATCCGATCCTTAGAAAGAGCGGCTGGCGTCGAAATTATTATCGATGACACACCTGGAGTCATCACGATCTCAGGTTTTGACCCAGTTAGAAGACATGTAGCCAAACTCGCTCTAGAAAATTTAATGGCTGACGGGAGAATCCAACCAGCAAAAATAGAAGAGACAGTCGAAAAGGCTAAGGGTGAAATCAATAAAATAATTAAGGAGAAGGGGGATCAAGCTGCATATGAGGCGGGGGTATTCAACTTGGACTCAAGAATAATTTCTATATTAGGGAGACTACACTTCAGAACAAGCTACGGCCAAAATGTTTTACAGCACTCACTTGAGATGGCACATATCGCGGGAATGCTCGCAGAAGAGCTTGGGGCCGACGTTATGATCGCTAAGGCAGGCGCCCTATTACACGACATAGGCAAAGCCGTTGATCACGAGGTTGTGGGAACACATGTTGATATCGGTAGAAGAATCCTCGAGAAGTTCGGTGCTGATCCACGAATAATCAAGGCTATGCAGTCACATCACGAAGAGTATCCGTATGAGACAATTGAGTCTGTAATTGTGCAAACAGCTGATGCAATATCCGGCGGCCGACCTGGCGCCAGACGTGACAGCGTCGAGAATTACCTGAAGAGGCTTGCCGATCTTGAAGCTATCGCTAATTCCTTCGACGGAGTAGAAAAGTCCTATGCAATACAAGCCGGAAGGGATGTCAGAGTCTTTGTAAATCCTGAGAAAATTACAGACCTTGAGGCAAAAAGGATTGCGCAAGAGATAGCAAGGAGAATTGAGCAGGAGCTCAAATATCCTGGCGAGATCAAAGTTAATGTTATCCGCGAAACCAGAGTTATTGAGTACGCGAGATAAATACAAATGCTATAAAAAGAAAGAAAAATAGCTTGTAGTATAATGGATATATTAATAGGTCGAAGTATTAATACGTTTTGTAATTACAAATATGAATAAGCAAGGCCTTGTTGACGTCGTTCACGGAAAACTTGGTGGCACCAAAACTGCTGCCGAGGAGATCGTTGATATGATGTTCGACTCTATCGTTAACACGCTCAAAAAGGGCGAAGAGGTATCCATCGCCGGACTTGGCATCTTCTCTGTAAAGCACAGAGCAGCGAGGACTGCTAGGAATCCTAAGACGGGCGCGACCGTTCAGGTTCCAGCAATGAAGGTTCCTAAATTTAGAGCCGCTAAAGCTCTAAAGGAAGCCGTAAGATAAATAATATTTATTTACTGTTATAAAAAACTCTACTGGTGTACACGGTGGGGTTTTTTAGTTTATAATAAGTTTATGCAAATAGACATATTACATATTTTGCTAGGTGCATTACTTGGTAGCTCGATCTTCTATTGGTACGAGACCAGAACAAAACAGAAAATCAGCAGTCTTTCGATTGAAGCGATTATTCACGAACTCAAAACTCCTCTTACTGGTTTAAGCTGGATCTTTTCATCACTGTCTGAACTGAAAGAGGGGGAATTGTTAAATCGGGAGACCTTGGTATTGTTAAAAGAAGGAATGGTAAAAATAGGTAACGCCCTCGAACTCACTAACGATGCACTCTCCGCCTTAAACACAAGTCCAGACTATGCCACCTACAAATTTCGCAATTATGACCTTGTCTCAATAATTAGCAAGGTCATTGATGAAAATTCCTTAAGTGCGAAAGAAAAGTCAATTGACCTATACTATAAACAAGGGAAATCCCCAGTTTCCCTATATTGTGATGAGATTAAACTTACACTGGCAATTAGAAATATTGTAAGCAATGCAATCAAATATACCCCATCAAATGGTAAAATCATCATAGACACAAAACAATCAGATGATGAAATTGTGATTTCGGTTTCAGATAACGGCATAGGTATCCCAGCCACTGAAATAAACAAAGTGTTCAATAAATTCTATAGAGCTCATAATATTGGGGATATAAGCGGATCAGGATTAGGGCTATTTATAGTTAAGAACATCATTGCTGGACATGACGGCAGAATAGAGATACAATCTACTGAGGGAAGAGGTACCAAAATCACTATTTTCTTACCAGTCAAAAAATAAAAAATGGCAGACGGAAAAAAAGTTTTATTAGTTGAGGACGACAAATTCTTGAGAGAGACTCTGGCGAAGAAATTAATTACCGCAGGCATGACGGTTCAGGCTGCGGTTGATGGTAAGAATGCTCTAGAGATACTAAAGACGTTTACTCCAGAGCTGGTTCTACTTGACCTACTATTACCAGACATTGATGGATTTGCGGTTCTTACCGAAATGAAGAAGGACTCAAAATTTACTCCTGTGCCAGTTATTGTTCTCTCGAACCTCGACAAACCAGACGACATGCAAAAAGCTAAAGGCCTCGGCGCTAAGGATTTCATGGTCAAATCGAACTTCACATTGAACGAAATCGTCAACCGAGCTAAGTCCACTCTGGGAATTGCTTAGAATATCAATACATAAAAAACTGCCTACTACAGGGCGGTTTTTTATTCTATTCCACTCTTGCTCCATACGAAGTCAAAGATAGAATCGAGCGTAACAGCAAGATCTCTATTTTTTATTAGTATCGACGATGGCATTTGTTTACCAAAGATAATTAGAACCATGTCGCCATTAGAAGCAACACTCGCATCAAAAGGAAACCTATGGTAAGGAATTATTAGGGTTTCGCGAAGTTCTTCAGTGTTGTGCTTCATGAAATCTTCTAACCATAATGGCATCGTGTCGGTGGAAACAATAACTTTCCCTCTAATTTTTTTTGATACTCGTCTAGCGTCATACTTCTCGATCTCTCGCAGGTAAAAAGTTTGGTTGGTGTAAAGAGGATTTTCGAAAGATCTCCAAAGTTTAGTCCTAGATTCACTCAAGAATATTTCGCTCGCAATTGAAATGCCGGTCTCAGACGGGAAATATCTAATATCGAGTCCACTGGAAATTCTTATCGTCTTCGATAATTCTGAAATAATATGTTCCAAATCAGATTTGTTTTTGTCGTAGATACCCACTAGGTTCGTTGGCTCAATCGCACGATAGTTCAATCTCTTTCCCACCTTAAAAATTGACAAGAGTCCTCGCTTAAGCAGATTTTTTAACGGAATATAAGCTGCTGTTCTTGCGATCTTGGCACCTTTGGCAATTTCAGAAATGGTCCCTCCGCCAATCTGAGAGGCAGAAATGAACAACTTAGCCTCGGGTGCCGAAAGACCAAAAATATTTTGTAGCATATTATCCATATAAATATACTATCAAAAAGAAAATTGCCTGTAAATAATATGGCGTCCAAGACGTCACATAGTATCAACACTTACTCCTTGTATTAAGGGCACTTTTTCAATCTTCAATGTATCGTGACGTATGTTCTAGACATTCAGTGAACAATGCCTTACTGTATCAGTAGATTACCTACATTTGATCTTTGAAAGTTAGAGGAGGTGATTAGTATGGCACTCGACGATTGGGACTTCTATGTTCCCTGCTCAACATGTGGATCACACTACTACTGTGACTGTCACCTAAAAGAAATGCAGAGGCTTAGAGAGCTGGATAAGTTTTACGAACGGGGAGACTACGAGAGAAATAAGGATAAGAAATGACAACACTCGCCGCCAAGTTCAGAGATATTGCGAAGAAGAACAAGGAAGAGCTTAACGAAAAATACAGACTGGCCAAAGAAGAGGCTACAGAAAAAGACTTCAATCGGCTTCTTGGAGAACTTATCGAAGATATCGAAACTGCATCTGCCCAGGGTAAAACAGCCCTTCTAAAAATTATCGACCTCGATAGCTCATACTGCATTACGATTTGTGGCAAACTGGAAGCGGCCTTAAAGGAATATGGTTTTAGGGCCTACTTCGAAAGTAGACGATCTATCTTGGACCGAAATGATAAATCCATTTTATCTTATCTCAGGGGCTATAACTTTTCTGTACGCTGGGATTAAAAAATGACTAAACAAAAAAAGACTACCACTGAGATCGTAGATATCCTGGATCGGATTGTTCGAAATGTGTATGACGGTGGAGGTTTTGCGTCTTACGGAAACTATGAAGGTTTTATCGCAAAGTCGTTCCACCTATCGAACGCATGTAACCTAACCAGTATATTGATGGAAAAAGTCGAGGATCGAAAAAAAGTAGTGACAATCTTAGAGAAACTCTTCAACAGCGCTGGTTTAGTGATCAACCAATATTTTAATGGGGAAAAATGGTTGTTTACAAAAAACAGAAAATATTATGTTTCCCAAGACTACGGACGTTTGATTGACTTTCTCATGGGAGATATCTGCAACGCCTCATGGTCTGGGGCAATGTTTAAATATTTTCTGGTGGCAGGCAATAAATCAATTCCAAACAACAAGAGCAAGAAGGCCGCGAGGGCATCTCTGTCTTTAATAGCTGGCACCCTGGTATCAGTAGGAATGAATCTTGAGTCTGCAGTTGGTGATCACTAGAACCCCCCGCCCGCCTCACCCGAGGCGGCTTTTGTTTGGATATCTAGACGAGGATTCTTTTTATAAGTGGATTTGTGCGTGTGACAATCTCGTAGTTGACACCGTCAGATATGAAAGCCATTTCGTCAGCTGTAATTTTATATTTACCTTGTTTGCCGATTATGACAACCTCATCCCCTACTTTTAATCCTTTTGTTTTCGAAACATCAATTGTGATCATGTCCATCGAAACCCGTCCAACAACCCTAGCACGCTGACCCCTTACTAGAACATTACCAACACTTGAAAATACCCTTCCATACCCATGCCAGTAACCTACCGGACAAACCGCTATTTTAGAATTCTTAGGAAGTCTTTCGGTTAAATCATAACCAACTCCCCCACCCTCCGGCAATTTTTTAACTTCGCCGATAATTGTCTTCCACGACATAACCGGCTCAAGGTTGAACCTTGAACGAAGAGATCTTTCAACCTCTTTGGATGGCCACATACCATAAAGTCCGATGCCGATCCTGACCATATCGTAATGCGCTCTTGGAAACAACAATGTGCCGGCAGTCGCCGAGGCATGTTTGATCGGCTTGAAACCAAAACACTCTACTATCTTTATCGCCTCTTCAAAAAGTTCGATTTGCTTATTTGTTTCATGCGGAAAGCTCGGATTCTTAGCTGCAGCAAAATGCGTATACATGCCTTCGACAACAATATTGGCACCTTTTTTATTGGCCTCGGCAATAATTTTGCATACTTTTGGCAAATTAAATATGCTGAATCCCTGCCGATGCATTCCGGTATCAATTTTTATATGAATCTTTATTTCCCTATCACTTTTTCTTTTTGCAACAGCAGCAAGTATCTCAAAATTCGATACGGTAATACTCACATCATTCTCTGCTGCTTCCATCATCCTCTCGGGTAAAGTAAACCCTAGCACCAATATTGGCTTCTTAACCTCCTCTCGTCTCAAAGCCAACCCTTCGATCAGCGAATCAACACCAAACCAATCAGCCCCGAGTTTATCAATCGCAACGGTAAAATCATAAAGTCCATGCCCATAAGCATTGGACTTAACAACCGACATTAATTTAACTTTTGGATTAATCAACGACCTGAAAATAGCAAGATTATGCTTAATGGCCTTTTGGTCAATCTCTATCCAGGTTCTTAATCCTTTCATTATTTGATATAATAGCATAACATCATCTTAAGTTACGTTTGTAGTAAAATATTATTGGCTAAATTTAACAAAATGGCTGGAGAAAAAATTGGATCTTTCGTTGGGGATTCACCTGAAAAACGTAAAAAACTAGAAGAAGAATATGATGCATACGCTGGAACAAGACAAGCGTTCATTGATATGAAACACCTTTTTGAAGACAGAGTTGATCTCTTCTTGCGTAATGCTGATAAGTTAACAGGCGGTCTGAGTTCAGGTGATATTAAAAGAAATAGGGCTATAGCGGCGAGACAATTTGCAAAGGAAATAAAACAGGCCGCAGAAAAAGCGAACGAGGCCGCCCAAACGTGGTTGGATAAAACCCGAGAAAAATAGTATTTATACATTAACTAAATAAAATGAGCGAAAGAATCAAAAAATATCTTGGTCTTGCTGGCATAGTTATCCTATTGGCAGGCGCATACAGCATTGTCAGTTTTGCGAATTCGTTTAGCGCGTCAATCCAGCCGTCTTCATTTAGAAGTTTCGCAGTGAACGCCGAGGGCAAGGCCACCTCAATACCTGACGTCGCCAAATTTTCTTACAGCGTAGTCACCGAGGGTGACACAAACATTAAGGCGCTAACAGACAAAAACACAACAAAGTCCAACGGGATCATTGCCTTTTTAAAGAAGTCCGGGATAGATGAGGAGGATATTAAAACCACAAACTATTCCTTAGAACCAAGAACAAAATACTATAGCTGTGGATACCGAGCCGACGGCGTCAAGCCATGTCCACCATCGGAAATTGTCGGTTATACAGTAAGACAGTCCGGAGAAGTTAAGGTTAGAGACTTCACAAAGATCGGCGAAATATTGGCCGGTGTAACAACAAACGGAGCAAACGACGTATCGGATTTGCAGTTTACGACCGACGATCCGACAAAGATCGAAGATTTAGCAAGGGCAAATGCGATAGAGAAAGCAATAGCTAAGGCTGAACTTATAGCAAAAACAGGCAACTTCAAGGTTGGCAGGCTACTGTCGATTGAGGAATCAAATTATAATCCCACTCCTTACTACGAAAGTTTTGTGCCAAAGATGATGTCGGCGGGGGTAGTCGCCACACCAACTATCGAAGCTGGTTCTCAGGAAACAAAAATAAATATCACACTAAGGTACGAGATAAAGTAAGCCAGAAACTTCTTCACAGTCGATTCTTTTGGAATATCGCCTCGCTTTCTGTTCCCGGACGTGTAACAGGCAGTTGCTACACTTATCCGCAACAATTCACTACGTTCATTTGTGCGGATACCGGGAATCTCGACTACCGTCGCGGGTACTTTTCGATCTCGTTTCACTCGATAACGAAAAGTCTTTCGATTCCCGGACGCAAGCCAAGCAGTTGGCTTGCTTATCCGCAGTAACTCACGATGTTTATTTGTGCGGATACCGGGAATCGAACCCGGGCCTTCAGTTTGGAAAACTGAAGTTCTACCATTAAACTATATCCGCTATATTCTATTCTTCAAAACTCTTATCCTCTTCACATACGATGCAACCGGTTCCTTGGCAGATCTCACACTTCATTGCACGCCCGCAGCACTCAATAGGAAAGTCAGACTCCTCTTCGCACTTCTTACGCTTGTACATACTATATCACTTAACTCTATATAATTAATTTATTATAGGGCAATTATACATAGGGGACAATTGGAGTCAATGTGTATATAATATAGTCATGGAAAATTTTTTTTCTGCATTACTTATTTTTGTCCCAATAACAATCTTAGCAAATTATTATAATGTATCGCCCGTCATCAATTTTTTCCTTGCCGCATTCGCCATTATTCCACTAGCGAAATTAATTGGTGAAGCAACCGAGGAGCTCTCTTCCTACACTGGATCAGCCTGGGGTGGTTTGTTAAATGCTACCTTCGGCAACGCAACTGAGATCATTATTGGAGTACTCGCAATACGTTCGGGTCTAATTGAGGTTGTTAAGGCATCGATTACCGGCTCGATAATTGGAAATCTCCTTCTCGTTTCGGGTGGAGCTATGCTTATGGGAGGTGCCTATTACAAAA
>JACQCV010000010.1 GCA_016201465.1 Candidatus Vogelbacteria bacterium
CCCCCATCAGTAGAAACACTTTCACTGTCATCATCTTCATCAGCAATCTCAACGCCGCTTCCCGGCTGATGATTGATCTCCATATCTTCAATAATACTTCGCTCAAACAATGAGCAAGCCTCAACAAGAACGATGGCTCTGTGTATTCCTGTGACTTCCTTGTTTGTAGACAAGTTGAAGGCAGTGAAAACATAGTACTGACTATAAATGTTATCGGGATATTGCACCCTGGCAATTCCCCACCCGTCTTCTCCAAGGGGCTTAATCAGTTCGTGCTCCTTAAAGTAGATGTTCACCTCGGCTAGTGAATCAAACTCGACATGTTCGAAACGCGTCTTCTCACTCATACAAACGGGCTCCTTTTGTTAAGTTTACTAGGTACTTGATCGATGGAATCTCTACATTTAATACTATATATATTTCAAACTTTGACAATAGCTGCTATAATTTAACTAATTTAATAATTTAATAATTTAAAAAATGCAAAAGTACGAAGAAAAAAAGTTTAGTTTGCCGAACCTGAAGGGCTTGTCAGATAAACAAACTTCTGAGCACCTTAAACTTTATAGTGGTTATGTTAAAAACACAAATGGTCTACTTGAGAAGATTGAAGCCGCGCAAAAATTATCCGCACCAGATTCTTATCAAGTAGCTGAGCTCAGACGTAGACTTGGATTCGAATTTAATGGCATGAGATTACACGAATATTATTTTGAATCTCTTGGCGGAGATGGAATGGCAAACATAAATTCAAATCTTTACACGGCAATTCAAACACAATACGGATCATTCGACCTTTGGCTTAACGAGTTCAAAGCCGCAGGTGTGATGCGTGGAATTGGTTGGGTAATTTTGTATTACGATCAGTCATCAAAAATGTTCCACAATACATGGATTACGGATCATGAGGTTGGTCACCTTGCCGGATTACCAATAATTCTTGCTATGGATGTTTGGGAACATGCCTACCTTTTAGACTATCTGCCCTCACAGCGCAAAGATTACATCGAAGCATTCTTCAACAATCTCAATTGGCAAACTATAGAAACAAGGCTAAGCCAATAATATGCTTATAGAGCATATTGGCGTATCCCATCTCATTATCATACCAAGCCATCACCTTTACGAGCTCACCACCGACAACGCGAGTTAAATTTAGATCAACAATCGCACCGTGAGGATTACCAAGTACATCCGACGACACAAGTGGTCGATCCGTGACTGTAAATATTCCCTGCCACTCAGGCTTTTTACTTTCTTCTATTAAAATATTATTAATCTCTTCAACTGAGGTTGGTCTTAGAGACACAAAATTGAAATCGAGAATTGATCCAGCTGGCACAGGCACGCGGAGTGCTAATCCGTCGAACTTATCCTTCATATAAGGTACAGCCCTTGCTGCTGCTAATGTTGCGCCACTCGACGTTGGAACGATATTTACACCCGCCGCTCTGCCTCGCCTAAAATCTTTATGGAGGGCTGGCATCGGTCCATCAACCAAACTTTGCTCTGCGGTGTAGCCATGAACAGTACTTACCATAGAGTATTTAATTCCTGGATTTTTTGATAATATTGCGGCAAGAGGAGTGATTGAGTTAGTGGTACATGAAGCGTTACTAGTTATCTTAGAAGCTCCACAAGCAGCAACATTTACGTTCGGTGTAGAAGTTGGCGTCTGGTCGTCCTTAGCTGGGGCAGAAAGAACAACGCGCTTTGCGCCAGCATCGAGATGAACCTTAGCTTTATCGTATGACGTAAACCTTCCAGTAGATTCTATGACAACATCAATTCCCAAGAACGCCCATGGAAGTTTAGTCGCATCTGTCTCTTGCAAAAATTTGATAGTTTTGCCATTAACGATGATTGTGCCATCCCCAACTTTAACTTCACCATTAAATCTTCCATAAACCGAATCAAACTCCAAAAGATATGCAAGATTAGAAATATCGCCAAGATCGTTAATTGCTACTATTTCTAAGTCTTCCCGAGCTATAGCAACCTTGAAAAATTGTCGACCAATTCGACCAAACCCATTTATCGCCACTTTTATTTTCGACATAATATTATATTGTTAGAAATTAATAGCTTAATTTTATCACTATTTTGCAAATAAAAAAAGCG
>JACQCV010000025.1 GCA_016201465.1 Candidatus Vogelbacteria bacterium
AAATTACCACAAAGGGAAGGGGGTTTACATGGCCATAAAAAATGTAAATGATTTGGTTGCTACTGCACTAAAAGGAATGGATATTGTTAACCAAAGAAAAATTGACGATACGTTAATAGTGCTAGATGGAACAAAAAATAAAAGCAGGCTGGGCGGGAACACGACAATAGGAGTTTCGATCGCCGCTGCTAAGTGTGCAGCTCAAGTAAGTGGTGTTAAAACATTTGAATACCTACGAACACTTGCAACCATTAAACCCTCCCGCAAAACCCCATTCCTTTTTATGAATCTTATTAATGGCGGAATGCACGCCAAAACGAAATTGGCTTTTCAAGAATATCATATTGTACCGCAAACCGAGGATATTTTATTGGCTTTTAAGATGGGGTGTGAGATTCAATTAAAACTTAGAGATATAATTATTAAGGAGATGGGTGTTAGGGAACTAAGAGTTGGAGACGAAGGTGGTTATGCACTAGATGTCGAATCTGTAAGTAGGCCGCTTAAAATCCTACGGAGCGCTGTTTATGTCGCTGGTTATGGAGAAAACGTCCGTTTTGCGCTAGATGTCGCATCATCATCTTTTTTTGATAGGGGATTGTATAAAGTTGGGAATAAAATGATCTTAAGAGATGACTTGGCGAATATCTATACAGAGCTGATAAAGGAATTTAATTTGATTTCAATTGAAGATCCGTTTAATGAGGATGATTTCGGAGGATTTTCAAATCTATTGGTTGATCGTCCGGAACTAAAAGTTGTTGCTGACGATTTAACCGTAACTAATATTGAATTACTAAAGAGGGCAATTAGTGAAAAAAGTGTAAACGCCATAATAATCAAACCAAATCAGATTGGTTCACTTTCGGAAGCATTAGACACCATGAAATTTGCTAGAGAGAACGGCATTGATTGTATTGTTAGCCACCGAAGCGGAGAGACTAATGACGACTTCATTGCAGATCTCGCCTATGCTTTTGGTTGTTATGGATTGAAATCTGGAGCACCCTTAAAAGAGGAACGGGCCATAAAATATAAAAGATTAATAGAAATATCGAAGAATAAATAACATGCGAGATTCAAAAGCACAGATCCTCATGACGATGGGGCCGGTGACTTGTACAAAGGAAATTTTTTCGCAGTTAGTAGATGCGGGGGTAGACGCGGTAAGATTAAACTTTTCCTGGGGAACACACGAAGAGTATCTAAAATATATTTCTGTGATTCGCGAAGTCGCAAAAGAGAAAGGTAAAAATATTCCAATCATTCAGGATTTATCTGGTCCACGAAAAAAGGATCTGATAGGCCACTCATTTGATAAATCTGAGGCTCACATATTAACAGCCAAAGATTTAGAAGATTTGGATTTTGGTTTGAGTCAAAAGGTTGACTATATTGCTCAGTCATACGTAGGTGCGGCTGGTGACGTGCTTAGATTAAAAAGGGAGATTGAATCACGAGGAGCGAAGACTCCAGTTATCGCCAAGATTGAGCGCAGGGAGGCGGTCGCGGGAGTTAACAGTATTATCGAGGCCGCAGACGCTGTCATGGTTGCAAGAGGAGATCTTGGCAACGAGGTTCCTCTTGAAGACATACCTTTGATACAAAAAGATATTATTGAGATTTGCAATAGAGCGGGGAAACCTGTGATTGTGGCGACTCAGATGCTCTTCACAATGGTACAAAATCCAATACCAACGCGTGCCGAAGTTACTGATGTTGAGTACGCGATTTTATGCGGAGCCGACGTTGTGATGCTTTCGGACGAAACTACGACCGGTAAGCACCCTCTTGAAGCAGTTCTTATAATGGAAAAGTCTGTTGTAGCTGCGGAAGGAAGACTTTTGGCAGAGGGCAAATTAAATCTTAGGCCACTTTCGACATTGGTGGTTTAGTTGACAATAATAAACTATATTGTATACTATGATAAATTTGTTCTTCTCACAAAAACACAGCCACGCATAGCCTCCTCCATTATAAAATGGTTGTTTTCGAAAATGGAAAATATGCTTGGAAAGAGGAAAGGAATCATTACGGTTCCGACTTCTTTCCGCGTCCCGATATGAGTCGGGGCACAGAGGAGGATCCCGTGAGCTACGAGGGATACGTGCAGGTACTGTGTGAGAACGGTCACTATCATGCCTTTGATGCCTATGATGATGTTGTGAGTAACAGCATTGATTGGGCACAGTTCAACGGGTATGGTGGAGTTGACCAAGAGAGAAAGCCGTGGGCCTGCTTTTGCGGTAAGGATATGGTCTGGGTCAATAACGTTGACGAGACCAACTGCGAAAGTGCGGGCTATGTGGAACTTGAGGTTCAAACGGAAGCGAAGTTTTGTACGTGCGTCGACTGCGGCAACAAGCACGTGACAGAAGCCATGACCTACAAGATTCCACGGGGTGGACACGGCCGTACTAGGCCCTAAGGGCTAATCCCCGAGACTAAAAATCTCGGGGATTTTTTCTGTGCAAAATAAAAATTCCCGACGGATTTTGTCTGTCGGGATTCAAACTACTTCCTAATTGCGAGACGTCTTTCGCGACGAGCATCGGCTTTTTCATATCGACGCTTTTCGTCGACTGTCTCAGGGATGAGCGGTCGGATCTTCAGCTTCTTGCCATCTTTATCTACTGCTACAAAGGTGAAATATGCCGAGAAGACAGGCCAGGTTTTATCGCTCTTTAAATTACGTCCAATGACCTTTATGCCAACTTCCATCGATGTACTCCATACTCTATTGGCTGAGCATTTGAAAATGACGGAGTCACCCTCGCGTGCAGGAGCAATGAAGCGAACTTCGTCGATGCCCACTGTCACGCAGGTTTCACCGCTATGCGTAATCGCAACCGAGCCGGCTAGTCTGTCGGCGATTTCTAAAAGTTTGCCACCGAACACGGTTCGATTTGCATTCAAATCATTAGAGAAAAGGATATATGGATAATTTGTAATGGCCGTTTCAGCCACAGTCTTAGGTGTTGGTTCAACAGTATTTACATTTGTGTCCATGGAAATCCTCCTTATATTTAATATTCAATTCTCTTTTATATTATATGTACTATTATCATCAGTCAATTTGCCGTACTTATCCGACAACGGTTTAAAAATTATTTGTTGACGAAAAAATGGATATTTGCTAGCATACAGAGCACTTATGTTAATAATCAGATTACAGAGAGTAGGAAGGAAGAACGACCCGACGTTTCGAGTTGTTTTGACGGATTCTAAAAATGGTCCAAAGAGTGGCAGATATTTAGAAATTTTAGGTTCTTATGATGCACGAAAGGGTAAGACCCAGCTAGAGAAGGACAGAATAAAGTATTGGATATGGGTTGGAGCCAAGACATCGACAACAATGAACAATATTCTCGTTGCCCACAAGATTGTGAACGGTAAGAAGTTGAATGCAATGCCAAAAAGGAAAAAGGTTGTAGGGGCTGCAAAAACGGCGGTGAAACCAGCCTAGAGGTTAAGGTATAAATTATTATAATTGGAAAATAATCATACGAAATAAGCCAATACAGAAATGGTATTGACTTTTTTGTTTGATCTATGCTACAATACCGCGCAAGCAGTAAGATCTAGTCGATTATGACTGCACATTACAAGAAGTAGATATAAGGTACATGGAAAAAGACCAAGTATTTCTGGAGGCCCTTATCAAGGCTCTAGTAGATCATCCTGAGTCGGTAAAGATAGCTCGAGTCGTGGATGAGATGGGGGTATTACTAACACTAGATGTTCACCCAGAGGATATGGGTAAGGTTATCGGCCGAAGCGGAAACACTGCAAAGGCTATCCGAACACTCCTTCGAGTTGTTGGGATGAAGAACAACGCTAGGGTTAACCTCAAGATCAGCGAGCCTGAAGGAGGCAAGGGTTACACAAAGCCATCAGCTACAAAGACTGTAGATGAAGCGATGAACGACCTCAAGCTGTAATTTAATTAAGTTTCAAAAAAGAGCCGTGAATTTCTTCACGGCTCTTTTTGTTTGATTGACATTTTACCATCTAAGGCGTATAAGTAAGGCAGATATTTGATCGTTGATTTACAAAAAAGGAAGGATCAGTATGGACGTCGTTTTTGGTTTTATTTATGGCCTTTTTTTGATCTTTGGACCGTCTTCTGTATAGTTTGTGAACTTAGGAGAGACAAGTAAATGGGATTTCTGTTTGGTTTCGTAATGGGTTTTGTCTGGGCCAAGAGCCTTATGTTTAACTCTGCACTCTTTTATGGAGAGTGCGCGGCACTCGAAGATCTCGAGCCACGCTGGCTAAAACTTTTGTTCTTTCTCTCTGGTCCTATTTTCATCATCTGGGCACGATGTGGGGGGTTGAAGGCTGGAGGGCCGTGTTGCGATAAATGCAAGAAGCAGTTGAATCTGTGCAAATGCAAGAAAAACAACAGAAGGGATATATGGTAACTGGATTTTGAAATATATACCACCGCCTCAACGGCGGTTTTCATCTGCCAAAATTTATGCTAAATTTACTTTGTATTTGATCATTTAAACATTAAGGAGGTTGTACTTATGAATACAGTAATCGTCTGGGTCGTTTCTACAATCCTTATTCTTGTGTGGCTGATGTTTGTTCTAGTAAATCTCGTCATTATGCGAGAGGATTATTCTCGCCTCGGATTCTTCAGATTCTTCGTGACTGTTATTTCTGGTCCAATCGGCCTTATCCTTAAACTTGGGTTAGGTCATCCGTAAGATAGGGCGCTGCAAATGATGTGGCGTAGCGAGCTGTACAGCTCGCCTTTTTTGTTGTAGATTTGATCAATGATGAAAATGACTTTTCATATTGTAACAATATTTCCCGAGGCTTTTGAGTCTTACCTCAACAGCTCCATTTTAAAGCGCGCGATTGAGAATAAAATAATATTGATTAAGTTTTATAATCCAAGGGATTTTACTAAAGATAAACATCGAAAAGTTGACGACAGACCATACGGCGGCGGGCCTGGTATGGTCATGTATGCTTTGCCGATAATTACGGCGGTGGAAAAAATAAAAAAAACTAAACCAAAAGCGAAAGTAATTCTATTTTCGGCACAGGGGGGGCAGTTTACTAATGTTTTGGCACAAAAGGTTTCCAGTGTAAAAGATATTATTTTGATATGCGGACACTATGAGGGAATAGATGCTAGAGTTACAAAAGTTTTAAAAGCAGATGAGGTTTCTATTGGACCGTATATACTCACGGGTGGGGAGCTACCTGCGATGGTTTTAGTGGATTCTATCTCAAGGCAAATTAGTGGAGTTTTGGGTAAAGAAGAGTCTGTCGAAGAAGGGAGGGTTGCTAGTCCGGAAGTATATACCCGCCCAGAGATATTGGAATACAAAAAGAAAAAATACAGGGTTCCAAAAGTTTTACTTTCAGGTAATCATAAGAAGATCGAAGAATATAAAGCTGAGATTGTTAAAAAATATGTATCTTGAGTATCTTATTAGCTAATAGTTTGTAACCACCCACACCTCAACTTTAAGAAACGAAATATATTAAATTTTCAATGTCTGGTTGAGGAAAACTCTAGAACTAAGAAATCTACTCTGTTTTCCAACCCGAGGACTTGGAAATTTAATATATTTTGTGGATTAAAGTTCATTCAGGTACCATAATTATGTTGACAAATAAAGCGCGATTGTATATACTAGCTTTTACTCTTGCAAGATTGAGTTAATGATGTATGGCAGAGAGTCGTATAAATTAATAGCCCTTCTAAAAGCCTTTGTAATATAAGGCTAATTTGGAAGAAAGTTTAGCTAATCTTGCAAACTTATCTAAACAAAACTTCGCAATTGTGACAGCCGAAGCTGTAAGCCCATAAAAAGTGGGTTCGTTTTTATTTTTAAATCTTTCTTTTAATAAAATCTAACTTATCAACAATATGGAACTGATAAAGAAGAAACTTTTCTCCAGATATAAGAAGCCAATGGTGAAGCTTCCAGATCTAGTGGAAATGCAGAGGAAGTCGTATAAATGGATTGTCGATGTTGGCTTAGCCGAACTCTTTAAGGAGTTCTCCCCAATCAATGACTATACTGGTAAAAAATTTACACTTGAGTTTTTGGATTTTCAGCTGGATGAACCTAAATTTAACGAGTTTCATGCAAAGGAGAATAAACTGACACTCGACGCCCCACTTCGAATTAAAGTAAAACTTCACAACAAAACTCTTGGTTCAGAGAAGGAGCAAGAAATTTTCTTGGCGGACTTCCCGGCAATGACAGACCACGGCACGTTTATAGTCAACGGAGTTGAAAGAGTCATTGTTCCACAACTAGCACGTAGCTTTGGAGTGTTTTATACTGGAAATGAGATCAAGGGTAGAAAATATTTTGGTGCTAAAATTATTCCGGTAAGAGGTGCTTGGATAGAGATCGAGTCAGATGCTGACGGTAATATTTATGTAAGAGTCGACAGAAAGAGAAAGTTTTTGGTTTCTTCGCTACTTAGAATATTCAGCGGTCTTACTGATAAAGAAATTCTAGAGAAGACAAATCTAATTGATACCGCATTTGATAAGGCAGTTCCATTTATAAAAAATTCGTTTGCAAAAGATGGTGCAAAGGGGATGGATGAATCTTATGTTGAAGTATATAAAAGATTGCGAGACAGTGATATTGTCACAGTGAGCGGAGCTAAAGAATTTATTACCGACCTATTCAGTAAGGAGCGATATGACTTATCGCTAGTTGGTAGGTTTAGATTTAATAAGCGATTCAATAAGGAAGTCACACAGAAAGAACTAGACAAAAGGACACTTTCACTTGATGATCTTTTGATCATTTTATCTCATATAAATTACCTAAATAATACAGCGGGGTCGACTGAAGATGATATTGACCACTTGGGATTAAGGCGTGTTCGAGCAATTGGAGAAATGCTGCAACTTAAGATGCGTGTTGGTATGTCCCAAATGAAGAGAAATATTCAAGATCGAATGTCTACGGTTGATGAAGACACCACTCTTCCTATTCAATTGGTTAGCCCAAGACCGCTGCAGGCTAGAATAAAGGAGTTTTTTAACACTAACCAACTTTCCCAATTTATGGGACAAGAAAATATTCTCTCCGAGCTTGAACACTTGAGAAGACTTTCGGCTTTTGGCCCTGGCGGATTAACAAGAGAGCGTGCCGGTTTCGAAGTCCGAGATGTACACACGTCTCACTATGGCAGAGTTTGTCCAATTCAGACACCTGAGGGTCCAAATATCGGTCTTATTTTAACTCTTTCAGCGTATGCCAAAGTAAATGATCTTGGAATTATTGAAACCCCCTATATAAAAGTTAAGAATGGTAAAATCACAAGTGAAGTTCAGTACATGAATGCCCTTGAAGAAGAGGATTATAACATCGCTCACGCTGCCGTTAAATATGATGATCATGGTAAGCTTCTTGAGGATGAAATTGAGGCGAGAGTTGATACCACACCAGGCTTCGTCTCAAAAGACAATGTTGACTATATTGACGTTGCTACCAATCAGGCATTTTCTATTGCCACAGCGATGGTGCCATTTCTAGAACACAATGACGCAAACAGAGCATTGATGGCTTCGAACATGCAAAAACAGGCAACTCCGTGTATTGTTGCCGAGGCGCCGCTTGTTGCCACAGGAATTGAGTCGGAGGCAGCTAAGACTACAGGACGATTAATTATTGCCAAAAACGATGGAGAGGTTATCAAAGTTGACTCAAAGAAAATTACCGTAAAGGGTTCGAAGGGGGAAGACAAATACAACCTAGTTACATACTCACGAACAAATAACTTTACTGCATTTCACCAGCGACCAGTCGTTGATATTGGTCAGAAAGTTAAGAAAGGTGATCTGTTGGCTGACACATCGTCTAGCGACCAGGGACAGATTGCATTAGGTCAGAATGCTTTCATCGCCTTCATGAGTTGGGGTGGGGCAAACTATGAGGACGCTATTATTATTTCAGAAAGATTAGTACGCAATAGTAAATTTTCGTCGATTCACATAGAAGAGTTTGCGGTAAATGTAAGAGATACTAAGCTTGGTCCAGAGATCACAACCCACGACATCCCCAATGTTGGTGAGGCGAGACTGAAGAATCTTGATGAGGACGGAATCATAAAGATTGGTGCAGAAGTTCATCCGAATGATATTCTTGTCGGTAAGATTACACCAAAGGGCGAGACAGAACTTACTCCAGAAGAGAGATTATTACGATCGATCTTTGGAGAGAAATCGAGAGATGTGAAGGATTCATCGCTCCGAATGGAACATGGTAAACGAGGACGTGTGATTGGAGTAAGAGTATTCTCCAGGGACAGGGGCGATAAGTTGGAGTCAGGAATCATAAAGAAAATATATATTGAAATTGCACAACTTAGAAATATTTCTGTTGGTGACAAGTTGGCAGGAAGATATGGAAACAAGGGTATAATCTCGAGAATTTTGCCGATTGAAGATATGCCATATATGGCAGACGGAACTCCTATTGATATGATTTTGACCCCACTTGGAGTTCCAAGTCGTATGAACTTGGGACAAATATTGGAGATTCATTTGGGTTTGGCCGCTAATACTCTCGGTTATCAGGCAATTACGCCACCATTTCAAAGTGTTACAGAGGACGAGATCAAGAAGGAGCTAGTCACTGCTGGATATCCTGAGACTGGAAAAGTACAACTTTTTGATGGGCAGACGGGTGAAACCTTTGAACAAGATATAGCAATTGGTTATATGTATATCTTAAAACTTCACCACATGGTCGAAGACAAGATACATATGCGATCAGTTGGTCCATATTCGTTAATCACACAGCAGCCACTCGGTGGTCGTGCTCAGGGCGGAGGGCAGAGATTTGGAGAAATGGAGGTATGGGCACTTGAAGGATATGGCGCTGCATATGCTCTACGCGAAATGCTTACAATAAAATCTGATGATATTGTCGGCCGAGCCGCAGCCTTCGATGCAATTGTGAAAGGGGAGAAGATTAAGGCACCAAATCTACCGGCCTCATTTAACGTTTTATTGAGTGAATTAAAGGGCCTAGCGCTTGATGTTGAACTCACTAATATTATTAAGAATAAATAACAATGACCATGAAAACATCTGAACCAACAACGGATTTCAACGCCATTGAAATAAAACTTGCTTCTCCGGAAAGAATTAAGGAATGGTCATTCGGTGAAGTTACTCGACCAGAAACAATCAACTACAGAACCCAAAGAAGTGAGAGGGGCGGTCTATTTGATGAAAGAATTTTTGGTCCTGAAAAAGATTATGAATGCTATTGTGGAAAATACAGAAGGATAAGGTATAAGGATATCGTATGTGAGAAATGTGGAGTTGAAGTGACACGATCTATTGTCAGAAGGGAGAGAATGGGACACATAGAGTTAGCCTCGCCGGTTGCACATATCTGGTTTCTAAGGGGAATCCCTTCCAGAATCGGTATTATGGCTGATTTATCGATTGCAGATTTAGAAAAGGTGATTTACTTTGCTGGATACATTGTGACAAAGGTTAATGAAGACGAAAGAACAAATGTTCTTAGGGAACTTGATAAAGAATTTAAAACCAAGATTAAAAGTGTCACATCTGACGAAGCCATTCAGAAGATTAAAGACTCATTTGCCGAAGTTAAAAAAGAGATCGGATCAATTAGACCTGGCGCGGTTCTTGAAGAGAATTTGCACCACAAATTCTCTATTAAGTATGGGTCAATTTTTGAATCTGATATTGGGGCTGAGGCTATCTATAAAATGTTTAAGGAAATCGACCTAGATAAGGTTCAAGCAGGGTTGTATGAAAGGATAGATACGGTTAACACTACAGATAGGGTAAGAATGCAAAAGAGACTTAACTTGATTAGTTACATGAAGAAATCTGGATTGAGACCAGAGTGGATGTTCTTACGGGCTATCCCTATTATCCCGCCAGCGCTCAGACCTATGGTGGCTCTTGAGGGTGGACGTCACGCAACTTCTGATGTAAATGATCTTTACCGAAGAGTAATTAACCGAAATAATCGATTAAAAAAATTGGTGGAGATTAATGCTCCGGACGTTATTCAAAGAAACGAAAAGAGAATTTTGCAGGAAGCTATTGATGCTCTGATTGATAATTCCATCAGACACACCGCTGGTTCTCCGGGTGCCATGAGTCAATCGCAGAGGCGACCTCTAAAATCTTTAGCTGACATATTGAAGGGTAAGCAGGGACGTTTTAGACAGAACTTGCTTGGAAAACGTGTTGATTATTCAGGACGAAGTGTTATAGTCGTAGGTCCAGATTTATTCTTGCACCAGTGCGGATTACCAAAACATATGGCCCTGGAGCTTTTTAGGCCATTCGTTATCGCAAAAATTTTGCAAAGAGAATTGGCTTTTAACATAAGAGGAGCCGGTAGATTGATAGAAGATGGCGTACCTGAGGTTTGGGCAATCCTTGAGGAGGTTATCCAAGGTAAATATGTGCTTTTAAACAGAGCCCCTACTTTGCATAGACTAGGTATTCAAGCCTTCCAGCCAAAACTTATTGAAGGTAATGCGATTCAGGTCCACCCGTTAGTCTGCTCTGCCTTTAACGCCGACTTTGATGGAGATCAAATGGCTGTACATGTTCCGCTTTCCGATGAGGCCCAAAAGGAGGCACGGGAGATTATGGCATCAAACAAGAACCTGCTGAAGCCAGGCAGTGGCGACCCAATAGTGACGCCCAAATTGGATATGATCTTGGGTTGTTATTGGATGACTAAGATGATGCCTGGAGAAAGGGGGGAGAATAGAATGTTTCAGTCACCAAATGCAGCTATTACAGCCTACGAGTTCGGAGTCGTGGGTTTCAGAGCCAAGGTTAAAATTTTGGCCTCTGATACAGAAAAGTATGCTGAGAATCGCAACAAGGTATTTGAGACAACTGTCGGCAGAATATTGTTTAACAGTATTTTACCTATTGATCTTGCGTACATGAATTATGATATCACTGGTAAAGAAGTTGCCAAAATGATCGAAGATTTAATTGAACGCTACGGTCCAGATGCTGTTCCGCCGATTTTGGATAAAATAAAAAGTTTCGGTTACAAATATGTAACTCGATCCGGAATTACATGGGGCATGGGGGATCTTAAGGTCCCCGAAGAAAAGCCGGCTATCATTGCCGGAGCAAGACAGGCCGTCGCAGATATCGCTAATCACTTTAGCGAAGGACTAATTTCAGAGGAGGAGAGATATCGTATGGTCATTGCCGCTTGGCGTTCTGCGTGGATGGAAATTCAAAAATTGATGCCTAGTACATTAAATCCAGCGGGCGGTATATATGATATGGTGACATCTAGAGCTCGAGGTTCTATTGGCCATATAAGTCAGATGTCTGGTATGAAAGGCTTGATTATTAACACAGCAGGAAGAACGTTGGAGTTCCCTATTATTCCTTCATATAAAGAGGGTTTGTCTCCACTTGAATATTTTATCACTACTCACGGTTCAAGAAAGGGTATGGCGGATACTGCGCTGAACACATCTAAGGCTGGGTACTTAACACGAAGGCTCGTTGATGTATCCCAGGATATAATAATTTCTGAGGAGGATTGCGGTGAAAAGGAGGGCAGAACAATTTCTACCGACAATATTTCTGGCATCGATTCTGGAATTGGCGGCATCATAAAAGGTAGAACGCTCGCTAAGGATATAAAGGATGAAAAGGGCACGGTACTTTATAAAAAAGGAATATTATTAACAAAGTACGATGCAAGAGATATTGAGGCGAAAGAAATTAAGGAGGCAGTGATTCGTTCTCCGATGACATGTAAATCACTTAGGGGAATTTGTCAGAAATGTTACGGCCTTGATCTTGGTAGACACGAACCGATAAAGCTTGGAGAGGTAGTCGGAATTGTTGCGGCTCAGGCTATTGGTGAACCGGGAACACAGCTTACAATGAGAACCTTTCACTCGGGAGGAGTTTCAGAAGCCGGTGGAGATATTACTATGGGTTTGCCTCGGGTGGAGGAAATCTTTGAAAAAAGGGCACCAAGAAACCCTGCAACCGTCGCATCGGCTGATGGGCAAATAATGGAGATAAAAAACGACGGAAAGGATAAATCGATAACAATATTAGTAAGCACTGAATCAAGAGGAAAGGGGGGTGAAAATTCTGTAGTGCTCGATGTACCCTTCAGTAGAACAATTCAAGTTAAGGTGGGTCAAAATGTCAAAAAGGGTGATATTTTGACTGATGGTTCGGTAAATATTACTGAACTGTTTACATTGGGTGGTAGAGTAAAGGCAGAAGATTATATTCTTAATGAAATCAGCAAAATATATTCTATGCAAGGTGCGTCTGTTTCAAGAAAACATATTGAGGTTATCGCCAGGCAGATGTTTTCTAGAAGAAGAATTAAAGAGATAGGAGACACTAAATTTGTTTTGGGTGAGATTGTTGAGAATTCAGAAATGTTGATTGAAAATTCTAAAGTAAAAGATGTCGGTGGTGAAGAAGCTAAAGGCGAAACATTGGCCCTCGGTATTTCTGAAGTATCATTAACAACAAGTAGCTGGTTATCTGCAGCATCATTCCAAAACACGTCACGAGTACTCATTGATACCGCGATCCAGGGTGGAATCGATGAGCTTCGCGGGTTGAAGGAGAACGTTATTATTGGCAGATTGATTCCTGCTGGAACAGGACTTCATGCAGATACTTCTTTAACAAACGTTGATGGCCTATTAAAGATTGATGAGGACGAAATTTAGCCTTAGTTATTATTGGTTATTGCTTTAACATCTAAATATGTCTTCAACGGTCGAACAAATTAAGTCGAAGCTTAATATAGTTGACGTTGTGGGATCGTACCTAAAATTAGATAAGGCTGGAGGAAACCTTAAGGCAAGATGCCCGTTCCATAGTGAGAAAACTCCCTCATTCTTTGTTTCGCCATCGAGAGATAGTTTCCACTGCTTTGGGTGTAATAAGGGTGGAGACGTGTTCGAATTTGTAAAAGAAATAGAAGGTATTGAGTTTGTCGATGCATTAAAAATTCTTGCTGAGAAAGCTGGCGTTAAATTAGTTAATGAAGATCGGGCTTTACGCTCTGAAAAAGGTAGGTTAATATCGGCAATTGAAGATGCTGTACATTTTTATCAATTACAGCTACAGAAGAATGTTCAAGCTAAAGAATATTTGTTGAAGCGTGGCCTATCCGGTAAAACTATTGAATCATTCAAAATTGGGCTTGCTCCAGATTCATGGCGCGATATTTACGACCATTTGAGAAAACTACAATTTACTGACACTGAGATCGAAAAGACAGGCTTGACGATTAAATCACCAAAAGGCTACTATGACCGATTCAGAAATAGGATCATGTTCCCAATTAATAACACCTCTGGTGTAACGGTGGGTTTTTCTGGAAGAATTCTGCCATTATCTAGTTCGAACGCGCAAGAGAGTGCCAAATATATCAATAGTCCTCAAACAGATCTTTATGATAAATCAAAAGTTCTGTTTGGTTTTGACCGCAGTAGGGTGTTAATGAGATCTCTTGATACTTGTATTTTGGTTGAGGGGCAGCTGGATTTAATTATGAGCAAGCAGGCGGGCCACCTTAACACGGTTGCTGTTTCGGGAACAGCTTTGACGGAAGAACATCTTAAAAATATTAAACGTCTCGCTAATAAATTAGTTTTGGCATTTGATGGTGACGAAGCCGGATTTAAGGCGTCTCAGAGGGGTATTAATATGGCTTTATCTATGGGGTTTGATGTACGAATTGCCAAACTTCCCAATAATGTGGACCCTGCCGACATGATACTTGATAAGGCAAGTAATTGGTCAGATGTGGTTAGCAACGCGAAACATGTGGTTGACTTCTGCCTTGAGGTCTTAGAGTCTAAAGGATTTGAGCCTAGAAAATTTAAAGTAGAGGTTCAAGACTTAGTTCTTCCATATATCGCCAGTCTTAAAAGCAGTATCGAGCAAGCGCATTTTGTAAACATGATTGCGAGGAAACTTTCAATTGACGAAGCGCCCGTCTGGAATGAACTTAAAAAAATTAGTAACACAGATACTGGCGTCGAGACATTAAATAAATATAAGAAAAGCGATCAGGGGGATCAGACTATTTTAGAATCTAGGTCGGAAAAGCTTCTCAAAAAAATATATGGGTTGATTATGTGGCAAAAAGAATTAACTACCGACAACAAGGTGGAGCTTGAGGGCTATGAAAGTCGTGTGAAGGACGTGGTGGGCGAGGGTAAATATTTTTTACTGGATGGGGTTTGGAAAGATATAAAAGATGGCCTAATATTTGAAGCGGAGGTATCATATTCTGGTAGTGACAAACTATTCCTCATTCTTTCTGATATGATTAATAACTTACAAGAAGAGCTACTTAAGGAAAGACTTAAGGCAACGATAGTTAAACTAAAGAAGGCTGAACAAAGAGGGGATGAGACTGAGGTTGAAAGTGGTTTGGCTGAATGTCAGAAGATTGGTCAGGATTTATTAAATATCAAGCAAATTAAAATTAACTCCAATTAAGATGCCTAAAGAAAAAAGTGGGAAAAAAAGTAAGGTCAAGAAAAATAAAATCAAAGCTACTCAGTCAGTAAAAGGGAAAAAAGAGTTTAGAGTAAAACGCAAGATGACTTCCGCCAAGAAAGTTTCTAAAAAAGAAGATAGTGGTCCAAAAGGTGCAATTAATTGGAAGAGACACGCAGATCGTCTTATTTCGTTGGGCAAAAAAAGGGGATTTGTAACTTACAACGAAATTTTAAAAGAATTTCCAAATATTGAGGACGACGTACTTTTTTTAGATGAATTATATGAACGTTTGAGCACCCAGGGTATTGATATACTAGATAGCGGTGGATTACTGGGTGATAATCTAGACGAGTTAATGCCAGAAAAAACTAGTCGTGGAGGATTATTATCACGAGGAGATGCTTCGCTTGATTCAGTGCAAATGTATCTACGGGAGATCGGTCAATACAAACTCATTTCTGCGTCAGAAGAAAAAGACTTAGCAAGAAAAATAGAACTAGGAGATGAAGAATCAAAAAACTTATTAGTCAAAGCCAATCTCAGGCTTGTTGTATCAATAGCCAAGAAATTTATTGGACGATCTAGTGACCTAACGCTTCTTGATCTAATTCAGGAGGGTAACCTCGGACTGTTTAAGGCTGTAGAAAAGTTTGATTGGACTAAGGGATATAAATTTTCTACCTACGCTACTTGGTGGATTAGACAAGCAATCACACGAGCCCTAGCAGATCAATCCAGAACAATAAGGATCCCGGTCCACATGGTTGAAACTATTGCTAAATATAAGCAAGTTGTTCGTAGATTAGCTCAAGATCTCGGTCGCGACCCCTTGGCTGATGAAATTGCGACAGAGATGGGGATTGAGGTTGATAAAATTCATAATATCGAGAGAATCGATCAGGGCACAGTGTCACTTGAAACCCCAGTTGGAAACGATGACGATAATTCAACGCTTGGAGAATTTATCGCTGATGAAAAAATAATTTCACCCGACAATCAGTCGGCCAGAAGGATTTTATCCGATCAAATTAAAGATATTCTAAATGATCTTTCACCAAAGGAGAGAAAGATTTTGGAGATGAGGCATGGTCTTATAGATGGGGTAATGAGAACCCTTGAGGAGGTTGGTAAGGAGTTTGGGGTTACTCGTGAGAGAATCAGGCAGATCGAGGCCAAAGCACATGAAAAAATCCGGGATCACGACAAGTCACAAAGACTTCTTGGTTACTAATTTTACGTAAATTGAATTATATCACTATTCACAACTTCATAAACGTAATTGATATATCGATAACTGCTGTCTTTATCTATGCTGCTTTAACTTTACTTCGAAAGACTAAATCTATTTTTATTTTCAGGGGTATCGCTGTCCTTGTAATTGTGTATGTTGTGGCAGCGTTTCTAAACCTGAAGCTTACAACTGCCTTATTTAATGGTTTTTTTTCTTTCTTCGTCATTATTCTTGTCGTTCTGTTTCAGAAGGAACTTCGAAGGTTCTTTGAAAATTTCTCCGTTTCATTCTTCAACCCATTTGGAGAAGAAGAGATACCAATTCACAAAGAGTCAATTAATGTAATCATTAATTCTGTACAATACTTTGCGAAAAAGAAGATCGGTGCCTTAATTGTATTGGCCGGTAAACAACATGTCGAGAGATATCTTGATGGAGGTTATGTATTGGATGGGCAAGTTTCAGAGCCGCTAATCCTTAGTATTTTTGACACAAGAACGCCTGGACATGATGGCGCTGTTTTAATCGATAATGGTTTAATCAAAAAATTTGGCGCTCATTTGCCACTTTCTGAAAATTTCAGAAAATTCGGTAACTTGGGTACTAGGCATACTGCCGCCTTGGGCCTATCAGAACGGTCGGATGCGCTTATAATAGTTGTTTCAGAAGAGCGAGGTACAATAACTTTAGCGCGAAACTCTAATCTTAAGATCGTTAACGCCGAGCAGCTTAAAATAGAGATCAGTCACTTCCTAGATGAACTTGCCCCGCCAGAAAAAGAAGAAAATATTATCTTGAGAATTTTTAAATATAATAAAAGAGACAAAATTATTTCTGTCATCGTTGCTCTACTTCTCCGTATTTTGCTGATCAAATCATAATCCACTACTTAAGATAAAATAAAATCCCCAACATTTAGTTGTGGGTTTGGATTTCAAGTGATTTTTTGGTAGTATCTTAGATATGCCAAAAGAGGTCAAAAAACAGATAATTGTTACGGGAATCCGCCCAACGGGTGATTTACATATTGGTAATTATCTTGGCGCGGTTAAGCCGCTACTTCAAACAATTGAGAAGTATCCCGATGCGGAGATTTATATATTTGTGGCTGATTTACACGGACTCACAGACAATGAAGCTGCGACAGTGGCAAAATTCAGGTTTGAGGTTGTCAAAGATTATCTAGCACTAGGACTAGATAAATATATTAACACCGGTAGAGTCCATCTTTTTATTCAAAGCCAGATCGGCGAGCTGGTCTCATATCTTTCGCTTTTTCTTTCACGATACACAACATTCAATGACTTAATGCGCGTGCCGACATTAAAGGAAAAACTCAGAGCAAATCAAACAGAGGGACAAGCGAATGCACTTCTCGGATATTATCCAATTCTTATGGCGTCAGATATTTTAATACACAATGCCACGATCGGTCCAATAGGCCAGGATCAACTTCCTCACCTCGAGAAGACACGTGAATTTGGGGCGAAATTTAATGCTGAGTTTGGAGAAGTTTTTACTTTACCTCAAGCTCACAGTGTAGAGAATTTACGAATATTGTCACTTAAGGGTGTCGGTAAAATGAGCAAGTCTCACCCGGAAGGTGCATTATTTTTGAGTGATAGCGAAAAGCTAGTCAAACAAAAAGTATCTCGCGCCGAAACGGCGACTGAGGGCACCATATCTCCCAATCTCGAAAGCTTACTAACCATCGCAAAAGAGTTCAATGTTAATACTGCAGAATTTTTGACAGACCACATGGCTGGTAAGCAGGTTGCCGGATTATTTAAAAAAGAGTTGTGCGAAAGACTTGCAGACTTTGTAGTTAATTTTCAGAAGAAAAGGGCTACAATTGCCGACGCTGAGGTTATGAAAATTATAATTGACGGCGGCCGTGCCGCAAGAATAAATGCTACAAAAACTTTAGATATTGTTAAGAATGTGATGAAATTTAATTACATTAAATAAAAATATGGAAAGAACTTATATTGGAAAACTTAAAGAGAAAGTTGGGGAGGAAGTTATGATTTGCGGTTGGGTGGATGTGAGGCGCGATCATGGCAAACTTGTATTCATTGATCTTCGAGATGCAACTGGTAAGATTCAGATGGTTGCCCTTCCCAGTCACAAAGAGGCACACGAATCTGTACAAAAATTACGCTCAGAGTGGGTAGTAGAGATGACGGGTAAAGTAAATAAGAGGCCAGAGAAGATGATAAACCACAAAGAACAGAATGGTGAACTCGAAATCGAAATTCTCTCGGCTACAGTTTTAAACGAAGCCACAACACCGCCTTTTGATGTTACTAGTGATGGTATGGAGATAGGTGAAGAATCGAGACTCAAGTATAGGTACTTGGATTTGAGACGCCAGAGATTACAAAAAAATATTAGACTCAGACATGAGATTATTAGATTTATAAGAAATAATCTTTCAGATGAAGGTTTTGTTGAAATAGAAACGCCAATATTAACCAAGTCAACACCGGAGGGAGCAAGGGACTATGTCGTGCCCGCTAGACTTTACCACGGCAAATTTTATGCTCTGCCTCAATCACCACAACAATATAAACAGCTTCTGATGGTTGCAGGATTTGAAAAATATTTCCAAATCGCCAGGTGCTTTCGTGACGAAGATACAAGAGGAGATAGACAACCTGAATTTACTCAACTAGATATAGAGATGTCATTTGTGAGGAAAGAGGACGTTATGAATTTGATTGAAGGTCTACTCATTAAATTAGTTGAGAAGTTGGCGCCGGAAAAGCGAATTCAGCAGAAACCATTCCCAAAAATTACATACAAAGATGCGATGGAAAAGTACGGTATCGACAGACCAGACATCAGAGAGGATAGGAATAACCCAAATCTTCTTGCCTTTTGCTGGGTAGTAGATTTCCCATTCTTCGAAAAGACAGATACGGGTGGCTGGACTTTTACACACAATCCATTCTCGCGCGCAATTCCAGAGCATGAAGATCAATTAATGAAAAAAGATAATTTGGGAGATATTCTGACTACTCAATATGACATTGTGCTTAATGGTTTTGAGATCGGTGGTGGAAGTATTAGGAACCACAGGCCGGAGGCTCTTGAAAAAGTGTTTGAGATTATGGGATTTGAAACAGATAGAATTAAGAGGAATTTCGGGCATATGTTAGATGCCCTTGGTGCCGGAGCACCACCACACGGCGGCATTGCTTGGGGATTAGATAGACTTGTGACGGTGCTTACAAACGAACCGAACATTCGCGAGGTGATTGCCTTCCCAAAGACTGGAGAGGGGAGAGATCTAATGATGGAATCCCCGTCCCAAATTGAATCAAAACAACTCAAAGAACTTGGCCTTAAGGTGGTGGAGTAGATTCTGCAGATAGGGATATAATGTAAACATGTTAGAAGAATTTAAGGTAAAAGTTGGACAATTCGAAGGGCCGCTTGAGCTTCTTTTGGACTTAATAGAGAGGCATAAGCTTCATATAAATGACGTATCATTATCACAAGTAACGGATGGATATTTGGAGTACCTAAAAAGTCTTGAATCATTTCCGACAGGCGATGTCGCTAACTTCATAGCAATTGCATCAACTCTGATATTGATCAAATCAATATCACTTCTACCAAATCTCACAATTACGCCCGAGGAGAAAGAGAGCATTGGAGATCTAGAAAGGCGACTAAATATTTTGAGGAATATAAAAGAGAAGTCTCAATTTATCAAAGAGAAGTTTGGCAAACAAATGATTTTTTTTGCTGAGGATAAAAAAAATCATTATGTTGTTTTTACCCCCACCAATGAGTTAACAATTTTAAATTTTTTACAATCTATCAAAGTTGTTATCGATGCACTCCCGAAAAAGGAAAAGTTATCGAGCGCTGTGGTTAAAAAAGTCATTAGTCTCGAAGATGCAATCGATAGCCTTATTGTTCGAGTGCAAAGAGACCTTAAAACTAGTTTTGGTAAATTACACAGCGGTGTAAGTAGTGCGGACCCATTGATTCGTAAGGCCGAGAAGGTGAATGTTATTGTTAGTTTCTTGGCCATACTTGAACTCGTGAAAAGGGGTATTGTTTTGGTGCAACAAGGTGATCACTTTTCTAATATTGATATTGAAAGCAGAAATAATGTAGTTCCAGTGTATAATTAGCTCCTAACATTTTTAATATGAATCTCGACGCAAAAATTGAATCTATACTTTTTTATAAAAACGAGCCGGTGAAAATTAGATCTTTATCAAAAATCCTGACGGTAAGCGAGCAAGAAATTAGTCAGGCTGTTGAACGACTTAAAATTAGGTTGATTGGTGGAATTGTGATAATGACTAAAGATGATGAAGTGGTGCTATCTACAAACCCAGAGGCGTCTGACCTAATTGAGAAATTAATCAAAGATTCTCTTAACTCTGAACTAGGGAAAGCCGCCCTTGATACGCTAACAATTATACTGTATTATGGCCCAATCACAAAGGCCGAAATAGATAACATTAGGGGAGTAAATTCTGGTTTTATTTTAAGAAATTTGTTAGTACGTGGTCTCATTGACAGGATCCAAAACGATAGAGACCAGAGATCTTTTTTATATAGACCAACGTTTGAGCTTCTAGCCTATCTCGGAATAAAAGAGGTTGGTGAGTTACCAGAGTATGACGAACTTAAAAAAACATTAGGAGTCAGGTTAAGCGACTTGAAGAAAGGTGAAACAGATAATAAAGAATCACAAAACTAAGGTAATAATCATCATGCCAATCTTACTGATTGTAATCTTGTCTTTTTTTGCTGCTTATATAATAAACACAGGTTTATCGGAGCCAAATAGTCAAAGAGATAATAGAGAAAAAACAGCACTCAGAGTTTTTGATGACATAAAATTGCAGGCGAAAGCATTTAAAGTTTACAATATTGGCACAAATCGAACGATTTTTTCCCGAAATGAAATGGTCCAGCTACCACTGGCATCTTTGACAAAAATAATGTCTGCACTTGTCGCCCTAGATATCGCTCCCAGGGAGACTCTCATTGATGCGACCGGATTAGATGGCATCACTCATGAGTGGAGATTGGACGATTTACTAAAACTTACTCTAGTTGCCTCGTCCAACAGCGACATTAGCACTATTGCTAATGTATTGACAACGAAATTTAAAATTCCTGGAGGCAATTCTGGTTTTATTACACTCATGAATAGGAAGGCGAGGGAGTTAAATCTCAACCAGACTTTTTTTATTAACGAATCTGGACTAGACGTAAATAAAAATTTTGCCGGATCATATGGTTCTGTCAACGATGTTGTTAAGCTACTCAATTTTGCGATTAAAAAAAATCCAGATATTTTCGGGTCTACAAGATTCCATGTGCTGAATATTATGTCAATGGATGGAGTTCCAGAATCTGTAAATAACACCAATACGTCTGTTTCTAAAATTCAAGGTATAATCGCATCAAAGACTGGTCTTACAGATCTAGCGGGGGGTAATCTTGCAATTGCATTTGATGTGGATAAAACTAATCGAATTATTATTGCTGTTTTAGGTTCAACACAGGAGGGACGATTTGCTGATGTGCAGACATTATCTTCTACGACGTTAGACTACTTTTCAAAAATTTAACTTTATGACAATTGCAGTTATAAATATAGTTAAAATCTTCACCTCTTTGGCTATTTCATTTTCTATAGGAATTGCTATTACGCCAATTGTATCCAGCTTTCTCTATAGACACAAAATGTGGAAATCTAAAGCTCGTAATGAGGCGTTAGGTGGTGGCGAAACTCCAATATTTAATCGATTACATAAGGATAGAGAGATAAATACGCCAAGGATGGGTGGCATAATTATTTGGGTTAGTGTATTATTTACAATTGTAACAATTTGGTTTATCGCGTTTCTTTTCCCATCCGCCAGCACAATTAAGCTTAATTTTTTTAGTCAAAACCAAACATGGTTACCACTTTTCACTCTTGTAGCAGCGTCACTAGTTGGTCTAGTTGATGATTTTCTTCAAGTGAAGGGCGGCGGAGCCTACACAGCTGGTGGCTTGTCTCTAATTAAAAGAATAATACTAGTGCTACTTATTGGATTTGTCGGGGCATGGTGGTTTTATTTTAAACTTGATGTCTCTTCCGTTTTTATTCCACTTTATGGCAACCTGGCACTTGGGATATTATTTATTCCATTTTTTATGTTAACTATGCTTGCTGTGTTTTCTGGGGGTGTAATTGATGGAATAGACGGACTTTCTGGTGGTATTTTGGCTTCTATTTTTTCAGCCTATGCGGGAATTGCTTTTTCTCAAAATCAAATCGATTTGGCCGCTTTCTGCGCCACAATTGTTGGCGGAACGTTAGCATTCTTGTGGTTTAATATTCCACCCGCAAGATTCTACATGGGTGAAACTGGTATTTTGGGTTTAACATCTACGCTGTCGGTCGTCGCTTTTTTATC
>JACQCV010000023.1 GCA_016201465.1 Candidatus Vogelbacteria bacterium
AGGTTTGAGCCTTTTCTTTAAATGAGATTAGCTTAGAGTCCTTTTCAATAATTTCCCCAAAACGGGAAGGGGGGCGTACTCCAGTTATTGTTAATATTTTTTTATGGGATTTGTGAAATTTAATCAGATCTTTAATGTTTACGTTTGCCACACCGTCACCATAGGTTAACATATTTATATCAGCATCCAGGTGCTTCTCAATTTTCTTTAAGCGCGCTCCTTTTAAAGTATTCAATCCCGTATCTATAAGTGACACCTTCCAATCTTCGTTATTGGGTTTTAGTATCTTTTTCTTTTTTGATGCTAGATCGATTGTGAAGTCATTGGAGTGAATATCGAAATTATTGAAATAGTGTTTTATTACTTCTTGTTTGTATCCTAGGCTAATAATGAAATCTTTATATCCATAACTGGAGTATATTTTCATGATATGCCACAAGATTGGTTTATCACCGATTTTTAGCATCGGTTTCGGAATATCTTCTGTAAGATTTCCGAGACGAGTACCGTATCCTCCCGCTAGAATAATAACCTTCATTATTTTGGATTAATTTTGTGGTTTGAGAGGAAATCCCTAAACTTTTCTTTCAGATATTCTATTTGCTTTGTAATTAATCCGTGATGGCTCCCAACGACAAAAGCATTGCGCATTATGTGTTCAGTGTTAGGAAATGTTTTTTGCGCCAGCCGGTGGGGGAACTTTCTAAAGCCAGGTTGTTTCAAAATATTTCCCGTGAACACTGGTCTAGTTTGTATATTATTATTTTCGAGGAAGGTAATAAGTTCAAAACGCGCGAACGGAGCCCCCTTTTTAATGATGAGAGGGAAGGCGAGCCATACAGTCTCACTGCCATGCGTTTTGTTGGCCAATGTAAAAATGTGTTCGTATTGTTTAAAGAATTTATAAAGATCATTAAAGTGTTTTGTTCTTAATTCTTTAAATTTTGGGAATTTTTTCAACTGTTCAAGTGCGAATGCTGCGGAAATTTCAAGAGGTAGAAAGTTGTAGCCGATTTCGCTGAAGATGAATTTGTTGTCGTAAGGAACACCGGCGAGTTTTTGCTTAAAGCGATTCTCTAACAGTTCTGAATTCGCCTTTTCACCAAATAGGGAAGATTGTCGTCCCCAACCGCGCAACACCACTAGGCGATCGACCCACTTTGGATTATTGACGCAGATAATGCCGCCGCCGCCGGCACCGTTGATGATATGTGAGCCGTAGAAACTCGAGGTTGTGATATGTGAATGGGTGCCCGTTGGTTTACCATTATACGACCCTCCTAATGTATCGCACGAATCTTCTATAAACCAAAGTTTGTGTTTCTTGGCCAATTTTGCCAAGCGTTCCATGTCTGGGATATTTCCCATAAGAGAAGGGATCATGAGGGCCTTCGTTTTTTTACTGATCGCTTTTTCCACTTGATCGATATTGATAAGATATGTATCTGGATCAACGTCAACAAATACCGGCACCAGACCCTTCTGTATTATTGGTGCGATTACGGTGGCGAATGTTAAAATCGGTGTAATTACCTCGCTCCCCTTGGGCAGATTTAAAATTTCAAATGCGAGTAGGTTTGCCGATGACCCGGAGTTTACCATTACTCCATATTTCTTCCCGAACATCGTGGCGACCCTGTGTTCAAACTCCTTTGCTTTTTCTCCCAAGGCGGTGTTGTGTTCAAGTACTTTTACTACCGCGTCTATTTCTTCTTTGCCATGGACAGAAAATCCGTAGGGTACTCTGATTTTTTCCTCTTTGTTCATTACTTTGGTCAATTTATATATTGCTAATATTTTGTGATCTTACCACAAAACGATTATAAAATCATCTGTTTAGCCAATCTTGTGGATCAGAATTATTTCTTAATAATAATCAAAAAATCGTCAAAACCCCCACTTATTTTCCTCATATCTTTGAAGAAGAATCTTCCTGTAAGTACTCTTGAGATTCCTGCTATTTTTGCAATACCCCATACCCACGATTTTGGGTGTTGAACATCCTCAACCACCATTACGCCACCGGGATTTAACATCGGTAAGAACTTTTTGACCGCAACAAGTGCATCGGAAAGAAGGTGACTGCCGTCGTCTATTATAATATCAAATGTCGTGTCCAATTTTACATCCCTCATGTCGCTTAGTATAAATGTAACTCGATTAGATCGGTATTCTAGCTTCCTTACGTCTACTATATCGATGCCGTAGATGCGTGCATTGGGAAAATACTCTGCCCAGGCCATTAAACTTCCACCCTTTTCTACTCCTATCTCAAGAATGTTAAGTTTCTTATTTTTGTCAAATCCACCGAAGATTTTATTATAAGCCCCGCCATAACAATGGCCACGCACTTTGTCAGTGTCATATTTTGATAAAATTTTTGATATCTTCATCGGTTTAATATTTTTTAAACAAGTTGATAATTTGTGTTGCTATGCTTTATTTTTGGTGTATTTTGTCAATCCAATAATCCATAAAAATTGTTCGATTGTTGAACCTATCTTTTAGTGAGTCGTATTTATCCGATAATTGTGTCTCGGTGAAATTTTCTAATTCTCGCCAGTCATCAATGATCCACATCGGCATACCTAAGTTGTAATAATAATCGGTTGTGAGAGACTTCTTAACTATTGGAATTGTTCGCAAATACATTGCTTCGTATGTCCTGTGGGACTCAATACCAATCCCGGGTGGCGAAGCTACAAATTTGTATTCATTAAGCAATTCAAAATAACTTATTTGTACCATTTTGGACTTAATTTCTTCAGCACTAGGATTATTTCGTAAGGATTGGAGAGCGGGGAGTCTTTCCTTCTCGTATTCCTTTTTTCCGATACTAAAACCAAAGAGAATTTTATTTTTTTTATTGGCCAATCTATTGTTAAGTTTCTCGTAGACGTTTATTATTCCATAATTGTAGTTGTAAAGATTTTGAAGTCCCGTAGGAAGCGGAAAAAGTTTTGGGTGATGTACAGTTACATTTTGAGCGTACCACTTGATAATTTTATCGTCAATATAGGATAAATATCTTTCATCTACCCACTCATCATTGTTGTGGCTTAGTAATATATACTGATATTGTATTTTAGGATGTATTTTTGCAAAGAAATCTTTTAGAAAGTCATATCTAACGTAAATGACATCACTGCGCTTCACGTTTTGCGGTTGAAAAGTTTTTGTAGTTTCATCATAAATATGATCTGCTGTCTTGCGATAACCGTCACCGCTTAAATATGGACAACTTGAAGGTCTTGGGTCAAAGGAGTATTTGATGTATATCTTTTGGACTTTTGATGTGACCTTAAAAATGAATTCGTTTATTGTTAGATTGAATATTTGTATCATATATAATCTTATAGCCCAACCCATTCTTCTGGCGTTAAATCTTTTGTATAAATTTCGTTTTTTTCTATGTCGCTCCACCAGTTTAGGGGGTAAATAACTAGTTTATTTGGGTTATTATTTAGCCATGCTCCCCAGTAGCTAAAAGTGCTGTTTGCTATTATGTTATGGTCGCAGTTACTCATTAATGATAGTTCTTCATAATCAGCGAAACCTTCCCCGGATACAATTGTAGTAGGGGCGCCTAAATTCAAATTATTTTTAACCCACTTAACGTCATCAGAGAAGATAAATAGATGAATACTATCGAGACTACCTTTTGTTTTTAAAAGGCCCAATGCATTTCTCCAATATATGTCACCAAGTTTGGGAAATGAGTTGGGGCCAGTATAGTTTAGATAGTCCGTTCTTCTGATGTGCAATGAGACCGATTCAGAATTTTTCATTTTATCTAAAATTCTCTTGTATTTCTCGGAGGTCTCTCTTAAGATACATTCCTTTCTTATAATATCTTCTGCCGGTCTAAAGTATCTCTCCGATTGCCAAAAACCATTAAGATAAACATTGTCCTTAGCCAGTAATATTCTTTTTTCAAAGTGTTCTCGATGTTGATTGATGGAGCGTCTTTTGTAGTAGGGTTTAAAAATGTCGAATGGATGAAAACGAGTCATTCGCTTTATTTCTTCATCAGATGCTATCTCGGCTGTTATGTTAAATTTGTGTAGGTTAAACGCCCAACCTTTTGTATGAGTGTCTAATTTGAGTTCGGTATTATTTATAAACGCAAGACTTCTGCCAATGGCATACTGGAACAGTTGATTGCCTAAGCCTCCTTTCAGTCTTGTTATTATCATGGTCTAATTCACAGAACCCATCTTTTTGGTTTCATATTCTAAAATGGTACCCATTTTGCCGGATATCTTAGTATAAATGTTAGATCGAGGGTTGTTAATATTCGTAATTTCAAGTCCGATATCTTTTACAGTATCAATAAGTTTTACCATTGGGTGGTCTATTAATACATTTATGCTACAAAAGCCCACATTGAATAAAAATTCAGGAATATTTATTATGGTTGTATATTTGCCCGGTTGGTAGTCAAAAAGTTTTCCGCTCTTATCGGAAGCCGATGAGATTAGAATGTAGTCGTCATTGAGGTAGAATTGGCAACTCAGACTCGCGTTCTTAAGTGGTTTTCTGACAATATAGTCGACAATTACTGAGAATTTTTCGCTAATCGGTATACTATTTGAGGGGACATTATTCTTATCGAGTATTTTGACTGATGTTATCTGGGCATCTTTTTTTGTATCTTCTGTTATATTTGTATTGGTATGAGCATCTCTTTTCATGTTCTCGAGGTATGTTTCAATGATTTCTCTGGTTTCTCCAATCATTTTAATTGTTCCTTTTTCAAGCAGCACGGTTTTTGAGCAAAGGTTTTGTATTGCCCCTAGGTTATGACTTACAAATAGGATCGTTCTGCCATCTTGCCGTGTGACCTCCTCCATTTTTCCCAAACATTTTTTTTGGAATTCAGCGTCACCGACGGCAAGCACTTCGTCAACTATTAGAATGTCTGGTTCCATATGGGCGGCAACAGAGAAGGCGAGGCGAACGTACATACCTGAAGAGTAATATTTTACTGGAGTGTCGATGAACTTTTCAATTCCTGCGAATTCAACAATTGCGTCGAATTTACGAGCGATTTCTTTTTGTTTCATTCCAAGAATGGCACCATTTAAGAATATATTTTCTCGTCCGGTTAATTCTGGATGGAAACCTGTGCCGACTTCAAGTAACGAACCGACCCTGCCATGGATCTTTATTTCTCCCATGGTTGGCGGGGTTATTTGAGAAAGTATTTTAAGAAGTGTAGATTTACCGGCACCGTTTCGTCCGATAATTCCAATAACTTCTCCTTTTTTCACGTCCAAGTTTATATTCCGCAGTGCCCAAAACTCTTCTTTAACCTCAAGGCCTGCAACTTGCTTGACTTTCTTTTTAAGGAAAGAAAAAGGAGACATAATGATACTTGTGATTACGTCTCGAAGCGCTACGTATCTACCTCTTTGGTGAGTTATGTTGTATTTCTTTCCAACATTCTTTATTTCTATAATTGGATGATCCATTGTTTTATAGTAAATCTGCGAAAAATCTTTCTACTTTTTTGAAGGTGATAGTTCCGAATATTAGTAGTAAAAGTGTAGCTACGAAAGAGATCGAAATGAGAGTCCAGTTAATTGCCGCTGTTCCGAGTAGTGCAGCTCTTGCATTTTGGATAACACCCGTCATTGGATTAATTGCAAGGAGCCAGGAATATTTACCAGCGATACTTGCAGGGTATATGACTGGTGTAAGAAACATCAACATTTGTATGAAGTAGGGAAGTACATACCTGACGTCTCTATACTTTACATTTATTGCGGCGAGGAAAAGCCCGAGTCCAACAGAAGCCATGAACGTTATCAACAGCAGGAGGGGAATAACAATAATTGAAATAAGTTTCGGCATGTATCCGAAGTAGATCATTAGTAATCCTAGCATGGCTGAGGCAACCGCAAAGTCAACAAGTTTCGTAAGAACTGATGAAATAGGCAATATTAATCTTGGGAAATAAACTTTAGTTATTATCGCTTGATTTGCTATAAGGCAACCGCTTGTGTCTCCAAGAGCACTTGAGAAAAAGTTCCAAAAGAGAAGACCGGTATATACGAATATCGGGTAGGGCACATTATCAGAAGGCATTTTTGCAAGGGTGCCGAAAAAAATGGTAAAAACAAACATGGACATGAATGGCTGGAAAATGGCCCAACCAACTCCCACAATAGTTTGCTTATATCTCACCTTCAGGTCTCGCCAGGTGAGAAAGTAGGCGAGCTCTCTGTATATCCAAAGTTCTTTGATGTCATTCCAGCTCAGTATTTTTTTTGGTCTGATTATTATGGTAGCCATTATTTTTGGCGTAAACAATTACCGATAGTCTCAATATCTTTTTTGGTTAACTCCGGATAGTTTCCACAATAGAATCCGTTGTCATGTATAAAATCAGTCTCTGGGAGTTCAAGTTTTTTAGTTACATATTTATCATAGAATGGCTGACGCTCTATATTTCCCGCGATCATCGGTCTAATCTCAATACCGGCATCTGTAAATCGCTTTATATATTTTGCCTTTAAGCTTACTGTTTTGCATATCACTGGAATGGCGAAAGTCGACAACCTTTTGATGTGTTCATGGTTAAGTGGTAGTAATTCGTCATTTGAGAGAATGATTTTTTCAAGGTTAAGGAAGTTACTCTCCCTTTTGTTGGTTGTTTCTTCTAAATATTGAAGCTGGAATAAACCCAAAAAACCCGTGATTTCTGTAGGTCGCAGATTAAATCCTAAGTCGTAAAAAGTATATTTCGATTCAAATTCTGATTTGATGTTAAACTTTTTCCTCCATCTTTTTTGGCTTTTTGGGGTTAGATTTCTGTCCCAACCATTGGCACGGACGATTTTTAACATTTCTGCAAGTGCTTCATCGTCTGTACAAATCATCCCTCCTTCTATGGTTGACATGTGATGGGCAACAAAAAAAGAAAATGTTGAAGCGAGTCCAAAATTGCCTGCTTTTCCAGCTGGAAGTTCTGTTCCAAGTGATTCACAATTGTCTTCGAGAAGAATTATTTTATTTTTTTTGCAGATACTTTTAATTTCTTGTAAATCTCCCGTGAATCCGAGCGCATTTGTAATGAAGAAGGCCTGGATTTTTTGTTGAGTGAGTCGGTTCAACAGTTGTCTGGACATTACGTTTAAGGTTTCTCTATTGCAGTCAATGGCCACTGGTTTCATGCCAAGTTGGATTATCGGCATCACGTTTGTTGACCAAGTTAATGCAGAAAATCCAACACTGTCTCCGTCGATTAACCGTCCGAGGTTTTTTAAGGCCTGAAGTAGAGCAAGATTGGCGCTGCCTCCACTATTAAAGAGAGTGGCCCATTTTCTGCCTTGTTTCTTTGCAAAGGCTTTTTCGAACTCCTCGCATTTCGGACCCATGCTAAGCTTATCTGTACTTAAAATAAATTTGGCTAGAGCTTTTTTTGTCTTGCCTTCGTACAAAAAAGCCTTTTTCATTAGTGGAATGTTCATTTTGTTGTATTGGTTAAAAACCATTTGTATGTTTTTTTAAGACCGGCGCCTAGTTCGGTTTGATATTTCCAACCCAATTTATTTATTTTTTTTACATTTAGAAGTTTACGTGGTGTGCCGTCCGGTTTTGTGATATCCCATACTATTTTCCCCTGATAAGCTACGGTTTTTTTCACTAAATTTGCAAGTTTTTTTATTGATACGTCCTTTCCTGTGCCAATATTTATGATGGCAGAATCATTATAGCTGTTCATAATAAAAACACACGCGTCGGCAAGATCATCGACATAGAGAAATTCTCTTTTTGCTATACCACTGCCCCAAAGTATTACCTCTTTTAGGTCTTTTGTTTTGGCTTCGTGAAATCTTCGAATCATCGCCGGGAGAACATGTCCACTCTCTAGATCAAAGTTGTCCATCCCTCCGTAGAGATTTGTTGGCATGACTGAAATGAAGTTTGTATCATGTTGCTTGTTGTAAGATTGACATTCTATAATACCTGCGATTTTCGCAGTTGCATAGGCGATATTTGTTGGTTCAAGATATCCACTTAGTAGATACTCCTCTTTTATCGGTTGTGGTGCCATCCTGGGATAGATGCACGAGCTTCCAAGGAAAAGCAATTTAGTTACACCGTTTAGATAGGAGTTGTGAATAATATTATCTTGGATTACTAAATTGTCATGGATAAAGTTTGCCGGATATGTGCTATTGGCTATGATTCCACCAACTTTGGCTGCCGCAAGAAAAACGTATTTGGGTTTTTCACTTTTAAAGAAAGCAGAAACGGATTTTTGGTCTGTCAGATTCAGTTCTTTCCTGGATCTGGTCAAAATGTTTTTGTACCCTAATTTATTTAGCCTTCTCACTAGCGCAGAGCCGACTAATCCGTTATGACCCGCAATGTAAATTTTGGAAGTCTTTCGCATTTTAAAATATTAAACTAAGTCGTTGTTTTATAAATGGGTGAATTTCTTTGTCCTTTATATCAAACCACCTGCCATCTGAGTGTTGCTTATCTAGTTTTGGGTGAAAAGTATTTTCATCAACAAGCGTGAAGTAAAATATACTTATCGCATGGTATGATACATTTTTGAACGCGGAATTTTTATGAATTTCCTCTTGAACGCCACCATAGTATAGATCTGTATTTCTTAAACTTAGACCGATCTCTCTCTGCGTCTGTCTTTTGGCACAATTAAGTATCTTCTCATTTTTGAGTAGACGTCCACCCATAGAAAAAAATACGTCCTTAAGTGGTTCGTTTTTTCTTTTTAATAATAGTATCTTGTCTTTTTTTTTATTTAGAAAAAGTACATCAACCGTGCAAATAGGCATTGATTTAAGAATGGTTGTGAAGGTCTTTTCCGGTATCGGTGTATGGTTCATTTATTATTTAAGTTGTTGGCTTCTTTCTCTAGGTCAGCTTCAGCCATTAGGTGAGCAAGTTCTTGGAATTTAACCGTTGGCTTCCAGCCAAGTACCTTTTTGGCCTTGGAATAGTCGCCTTGGAGAATATCTACTTCGGCTGGTCTGAAATATCGCTTGTCGATTTCAATGATCGTTTTTCCTGTTTTTTTGTTTATTCCTTTTTCGTTCGCTCCTATACCTTTCCAAATAATTTCAAAATTGAGGAATTTAGCGACCTCCCCAACAAACTCTCTAACGGAGTGCGCTTCGTTGGTGGCTAGGATGTAATCATCTGGTTTCTTGGCCTGTAACATTAACCACATTCCATAAACGTAATCTTTTGCATAACCCCAGTCGCGCAGGGCGTCTAGATTACCAAGATATAATTTTGAATCTAGACCTAACTTGATGCGGGCAAGCCCTCGGGTTATTTTTTTGGTAACGAAAGTTTCCCCGCGACGAGGTGATTCATGGTTGAATAAAATGCCATTAGTTGCGAATAAGCTATATGCCTCGCGGTAGTTTCGCGTTATCCAATAGGAGTAGAGTTTGGCCACACCATAAGGTGATCTCGGGTAAAACGGTGTTGTTTCCTTTAGTGGTAGTTCGGCGGCTTTACCGAACATCTCACTTGATGATGCTTGGTAAAATCTTGTTTTTATTTTGGTTTCTCGGATGGCATCGAGCAGTCTAAGTGTCCCAATACCTGTGACATCACCAGTATATTCCGGCATGTCAAAACTCACCCGAACATGGCTTTGAGCACCCAAGTTATAAATTTCATCAGGTTGAATCATACCAAGTAGTCTATTTAGGTTACTTCCATCGGATAAGTCACTGAAATGTAGGTGGAGCTGTTTTTTGTCTTCATGATATCCCGCATATAGGTGATCTATCCTTGAAGTGTTAAACGTGCTGGATCGGCGTATTGTGCCGTGAACCTGGTATCCTTTTTCAAGAAGAAGTTCTGCGAGGTATGATCCATCCTGTCCCGTAATTCCAGTTATAAAAGCTTTTTTCATAAATTTAAGAGTTAACCACGTTAACAGCTAATCCGATTAAAAGGTTTCTTTTGGTTTTTAACCTCATGGCCGAAATTATACATTGTTTTATCCTTTTAACAACTCTTTTGAGTAACGTGTTGCCAGAATTATCGGTTGAATGTACTATGAGAGCTGTTAAATATTATGTTATCTAACGTTATGAAATACAAAATCGGAATTGTTGGTGTGGGAATGGTTGGTGAGCAAGTAAGAAGATGGTTTGAGTTAAAGAAATATGATGTCGTCGCCTACGATAAATTTAAAGGAATTGGGATAGCTGAAGATTTGGACTCGGCAAATTTGATTTTCTTATGTTTGCCATCTGCATATAGCAAAAAAGTAAAGACTGGAGTGGACACATCTATTTTTGAGGATTTTATAAAAAGATTTGATGAACCGAAGTTATTTGTCATTAAATCCACTGTTCCTCCTGGCACTTCTGACGATTTACAACAAAAGTTTCCTCAACATAAATTTTTCCATAGTCCTGAATTTTTAACAGAGGTTACGGCCTGGGAGGATTTCTCTAAGCCGTATCTACAACTGCTTGGTTTTTCGGATAATAACATGAAGCAAGCGCAAGAGATAATCAAACTTTTGCCTAATGGTAATACCAACAAGGTTCTTTCTGCTGTTGCCACCGAAGCATTTAAATATGTCAGGAACTCATTTTTTGCGTTGAAGGTGACATTTGCAAATCAGGTTTATGATTTGTGCGGTGCGCTTGGAATAAATTACGACGATTTCAAGGATATGATGTCTGTGGATCCATGGATCGGAGCCAATCATCTAAATGTAATTCACAAGGGGTATCGTGGATTTGGTGGTAAATGTTTAGCCAAGGATCTCAAAACTTTTATAAAAGTTTACAAATCCAATAAAGTAAAGCCAGTACTTTTTGGGGCAATTGATAAAATTAATGACAAATTACTTAACGATCAGAAGTTGACCGAAACTCTCAATAAATATTGGTTGAATAATTCTATCCCCCAACCAGCTTCTAAAACTAAAAGACGATAAATGGCGGTTGGCAATGTTGAGTGAAGGTTATTGCCGTGCTATATTTGAGCACATGAATCTAAATAGAATTTTGCGAAACATTATTCTTGTTGGTATTTTTTTAATACCGCTTATTCCGCTTTATATAGCGAATACCATGTTCTTCCCGTTTATCACCGGAAAGAATTTTTTGTTCAGAATCATTGTGGAGATAATTTTCTCCGCATGGATAATACTAGCGTTCAGAGACAAGAGCTACCATCCAGGCAAATCACTTATTGCATACTCGGTGGGGGCGTTTCTTGTTGTAATTGCAGTTGCAGATGTATTTGGTGCCTCCTTTTATAGGAGCTTCTGGTCTAATTATGAACGTATGGAGGGTCTGGTTGCGTTGACGCATATGTGCGCGTATTTTGTGGTTCTATGTTCTGTGCTTAATACTGAAAAGCTTTGGAACCGGTATCTGAAAACAATTCTTAGTGTGGGTGTGGTCCTTTTCCTTTATGTCCTCGGTCAGCTTGGTGGGCTACTTACTGTTGATCAGGGGTCGTGGAGGGTTGATGCTACCTTAGGCAATTCTACATATTTGGCCGTTCACATGCTTTTTCTGACCTTTATTTCTGCCTTTTACTATTTTCGTGCAAGAGATGACAAGTCCGCGATTAGTTCAACGTTAAGTAAATGGACGTATGCCATTTTGAGTGTTGTCTACTTTTTTGTCATGTACAAGACAGCGACAAGAGGAGCACTAATCGGCCTATTCGTTGGCGTGCTGATAATGGCAGTAATATTGGTTTACCGTGGTAGTGATCGGGTAAAGAAAATTTCATTCAATACCCTTGCCGCATTGTTGGCTTTGGTATTAATTTTTTACGCCGCGCGAAATTCACCACTTGTTAAATCGAGCACAACCTTAAACAGGTTTTCTGAAATATCATGGTCTCAACTTACCAATGAGCCGCGTCTCATGGTTTGGGGTTCGGCACTCCAAGGATTTAAAGATCATCCAATTTTGGGCTGGGGGCAAGACAACTTTAATTTAGTTTTTAACAAATATTATAATCCCGGTATGTACAGTCAGGAGCCGTGGTTTGATAGAGCGCATGATGTATTCTTTGACTGGCTTATAGCCGGAGGTATTCTTGGACTCTTAGCCTATTTGTCTATCTTCGGTACGGCGCTCTATGCAATTTGGAAAAAGTCTGAGACACTAAAATTTACGCTTTTGGACCAAGCACTATTTACCGGGATGTTTGTAGCTTACTTTGTTCAAAATATTTTTGTGTTTGACAATCTTGTAAGTTACACGATGTTTTTCACCTTACTGGCCTTCCTTCATTATGTAAGCAGGGAAACGGTTATGGTTTCACTAAATACCAAGCCAGTTCGGATGAATCAGGATGAACAGTTTATCCTCCAGTTTGTTGCCTCACTAGTTTTAATTTGTTTGGTCCTGTCTTTGTATTTTCTAAATATTAAGCCTATTTTAACTTCCAAAGCTCTCATCCGTGCCCTCTCCTCTCAGGATTTAAAACAAGGATTGGAGGATTTTAAGGAAGCTTTGTCATATAAAACTTTTGGAACCACTGAGACCAGAGAACAATTGGCCCAGAGGGTGGTCAACCTTAGAAGTATGAACATAGATAACTCTTTGAAGTTAGAATACTTTAATTTGGCAAAAGACGAGCTTACAAAACAGATTGAGTTTGCGCCAGATGACGCAAGATATCGTGTATTTCTGACATCTCTATATTCTTCTTATGGACAAGGAGACGCAGCATTGGAACAGGCACAGAAGGCGGTAATGCTCTCGCCCAAAAAGCAGACTATTATTTTCGAGCTTGTGTCAGTATACATAAACAAGAAGGATTACGATAAGGCTCTTGAAGCTGCTAAATTTGCTTATGAACTTGAGCCAATTAACGTTGAGGCAGCGAAGATTTATGCGACCGTGGCTGTTTACGCCAAGAAGGATAATGATCCAATAATCCAAGATATAATGAAGAAGAATTTCGGTGACGACGTGCCCAATGATGATCGATTTATCGGTGCTTATGCTGCTACTGGTCGCTATGATAAGGTGCTGGCGATTTGGAAGAAAAGATTGGTGTCAGATCCAAATAATCCACAACTTCACTTGTCTTTGGCGGCTAGTTTGTTGGCTAATAACCAAAGATCAGCTGCTATTACGGAACTTGAAACGGTCATTCAACTTAAGCCCGACTTTAAAGTAACAGGTGAGCATTACATAAGTGAGATTAGGGCCGGTAGGAATCCATAAATGAAGAGTAGGGGACCTGGGTTTAGCGGTTATTTAAAAATAAGATACGATGTTAAAAAAGTTTATGGAAACCTTGGGGATCATTGCTACTATTCTTTTTGCAATACCTGTTCCGTCTTTTGCAAATGTAAAAATAAATGAGGTTGCATGGATGGGAAACGACAAGAGCCAATATGGTGAATGGATTGAGCTCTATAATGATGGGTCATCATTGGTTGACCTAAAGGATTCAGCTTTATATGAAGATGGTGGCAAAACTTTAATTATCAAACTTACCAAATCGATTGATCCGGGAGGTTATTATCTCGTGGCACGTAGTACGCCATCTATGCCTGATCCTGAGAATGGAATTGCCGATGACCTTGGATCATTCGGCGGTGGTGGGTTGAGTAACTCGGGAGAATATTTAGTTCTTAAGTCTGCCAGAGGCGATATACTTGATTCTCTCGATGCTTCTACTGGTTGGCCGGCGGGGGACACGGCAACCAAACAGACAATGCAGCTTTCTGCCGGGAAGTGGATCACGGCCACAGGGACTCCTCGCTCTATTAACGCCACATCGATAACTAATTCGGGAAATAGTGAAAATAATTCGACATCGACTGGGCAGGTTTCAAATAGTTCTTCTGGTACCGATATTGGTTCAACTGCAAATCCTTTAGATAATGAATCTGGATCGCTCTCGGCCCATTCGAGTCCGGTGTCTGTAGGTAGTGTTGCGGAAGAGATGAAAATAGTGGCGAGTGCTGGTAGAGACCGTTTGACATTGGTTGATACACCAGTGATGTTTGAGGCCAAACTATATACATTAAAGGGTGACGTGATTGAGGGGGGAAACATTTCGTGGTCGTTTGGTGATGGTCAGACTGCTACTGGGGGAAAAATTATTCACGTATATAAATTTTCGGGTGATTATGCGGTTGTTATGGATGTTGAAAGGAGCGGTGAAGAGTTTGTAGCTAGGACAAACGTCAGGGTTGTTTCAGGCGATTTGGATATATCTGGTGCAGCGTCTTCTTCTGTAAGTATTCGAAACAGATCTTCGTATGAAGTGAACATTGGTGGATGGCAATTGGAGGATGGTGGAAAAAGCTTCAAATTCCCAAAAGACACAATAGTGCTGTCGAAGAAAGTAATTACTATCGATAAAGAGATTCTAGGTTTTGTTTTTGATGGAGAGATTAAATTGGTGTCCCCAGCAAAAAATGTTGTGTCAACTTTTACGACGTCAAAAGACAAGAATGTTGTGGTTACTGAACCGATAGCTAATATCAAAGCGACGACAACTGCTGAGATTGATGGTACACGATCTGTCGCTTTGGTATTATTGGGTTCTGAGCAGAAACTTCTGGCGGCGAAGGAGTTTTTAGAAGCGCATCATAAAGCAGGGGAAGTTGCTCAATCTTCGGATCTGGTGACTTCAGATATTAATAGGCAGCCAGTATCTCAGAAAGAAGTGATTGACGTAATACAAAAACCTAAATCTTTTTTCCAGTACATCAAAAGTTTTTTCTTTTAAAAAATTGATGGAAGCTGAAAAAAGAAATGATGCGCTAAAAAAAATTAAAGATGAGCTTTTGGTTTTTAAGAAGTCGCCACTTTATAAGTATCGAACTGAGAACAAATATTTTCCAGTAATAGGTGAAGGGAGTCACTTTGCGAAGATTGTGTTGGTTGGTGAGGCGCCGGGCAAGAATGAGGCGTTACAAGGTAGGCCGTTCTGCGGAGCATCGGGGCGTGTATTAAATCAACTTTTGGAGTCCTCTGGAACCAAGCGCGAGGACGTTTACATCACTAATATTGTTAAAGATCGCCCACCAGAAAACCGTGATCCAACTGAAGAAGAAAAAAAGATCTACGCGCCTTTCCTTGATCGTCAGATTGAAATCATTCAACCCAAAGTGATTGCGGCGCTTGGTCGCCACTCCATGGAATATCTGATGAATAGATTTAACTTAGCAGATAAATTAGAGCCGATTAGTTATGCTCACGGTAAAGCTTTTGAGGCGAAAGCATCTTACGGCAGAATTTATATTGTCGCTTTATACCATCCGGCTGCGTCTATTTATAATATTAATTTAAGATCAACTCTTGTCTCAGACTTTAAGATAATAAATAGTTTGGTATAATGCAGACATGGATAATCCAATAATTACAAATTGGAATGAGAGGCATCTGAAATACTCCGAGGCAGATTGGATTGACGAGCCGACATTATTTGCAGAGTGGGCGCTGCAATATTTGCCTCAAGGTGGGAGTATGCTAGAGCTTGGGTGCGGCCAGGGACAGGATAGTAGATTTTTCGCTGAGAAAGGATTTATTATCGACGCTCTTGACTTTTCTTTTGAAGGATTAAATTTGGCACAGGCAAAAACTCCGCCTGAGTTGGTCCCAAAGATATCTTACGAGCAGATAGATATTTCATATCCGCTGCCGTTTAATGATGATGCGTATGATGTTGTGTATTCTCATCTTGCTCTGCACTACTTTGATCAAGCCACGACCCATGAGATTTTCGATGAGACTTATAGGGTCTTAAGAACCGGCGGGACACTAGCGCTATTGGTTAATTCCACAAGTGATCCAGAATACGGAAGTGGCAGAAAAATTGAAGAGGATTATTACGAAAATGATGGGATCAAAAAGAGATTTTTTAGTAAAAAGTCACTTACTCCATTTGTTAATAGATTCAAGTCATTGTTTTTGGATGACAAGGGTGAGCTGCTTAAACACAAGGCAGATGGTGACAGAAGTCGAGGAGGTTTGGTAAGATTTGTTGGTCAAAAAATTTAATTAAATGAGAAGTTTGGAAAAAAGAGTGGATGGGTTTTTAAAAGCAAGAGACTGGAATCATTTGAGGCCTTCAGATTTGGCTAAATCAATCATGATCGAGGGTGCAGAGCTCTTAGAAATTTTTCAGTGGAGCTCGATGGAGATTGAGGATGTTCTTAAAGATGAATACAAATTCAGTGAACTTAAGAAGGAGCTGGCCGACGTTATGATCTACTGTATACAAATGTCTGTACTCTTGAAACTCAATACAAAAAAGATTATTGAAGATAAGCTGGCTTTGGCGGACCAAAAGTATCCTGCAGATTTGATGAAGAAAAAAAGTGTGAAACCTGGCAACGAGTCGCTTTATCTGAAGATAAAAATGGCGCATAGGGCAAAGAGAAAAAGTTGATTATTTTTAGTATTAGTAGTATACATAGCCTAGCACATATTCCCTGTGGTGGGGGATGTTGGTCATTAAAATAAAAGGAGGAAAAAGGTGAGTTTTCGTTTCATGGCGATAGCTCTAGTCTTGTCTTTCTCGGTTTTTGGTCTTTGTGGCTGTGAACCGCCACGGCCGAATGGTGTTGAATACGAGATTTTTCTAGGTGAACATGCTTTACATAAGATTGCGCCATCTGTCATAAAAAATCACACTGGGGGCGAGGGGTCTTTCTTTATCTGCTATGGCGTCTATTCGGGCGGATCAACCGAAGTGAAGAGGCTGGTAACTTTTTCCTGGTATTCTAAGCGCGAAGATGCTTATTTAACCACTACGGTTCCGCTTGAGAATGTGCGGATTAGAATTAGAGAGGGGCTTAAGGAGCGTTCAGTTGCTTTTGGACTTTATAATTCAAACGAGATCGATAGTCTTAATCGAATCAATTATTTCTTGGAGACAGAAGGTCAGCAATATGTTTTTGATCATGGTTACATTCTGAATGTTACATTTACAGTTGCGCCAGAGGATTGGCCAGTTAACATAGAGATGCCCCTAAATCAGCCGAGCAAACGAAATATTGAATAGCCTAGCTCCTGAGTCGTATTGTGCTCGGCACGATGAGATTCAGGAGTTTTTTGCACTTCATTAAAAATCGCAGATTGAAGTAGTAGACCCAATAATATATTCTTAGGGTAGAAATTTGAAATAGAAAGAGAGGTGACTCTTGAGGATCAGATCGAAGCGCTACTCTAATTGGGATAACAGGACAAAGCAGATACTTAAAAATCTTACATTGTCTGATGGGTATATGCGTCACTATGTAGTGGCCGCTCCGAATTCTAGAACTTTCTTGGCTTACTCTACAGGCGGTGAAGTTATGGGTTGGACGTTAGTTTTGGAATTTCAGGGTAACTTCGAAGCCAATACTTTTGTTGATCCAAAATGGAGAAGGCAAGGAGTGGCAACCAGATTAATTTTGAGTGCCGCAAGAAGATTTGGTAGACTCATTTTGTATTATTGGAACGATGAAAATCAGGCTCTTTTTTATGAGCTGAGAAATCGCGCGCCAAGGGAGATTGAGGTGGCCTGTTGGTGGAATGTGCAGCACGCTCATGAAAAGTGGTTAAGGTTGGTCAAAGCTTGGCATATTTAATTCCGCTCATCTGGGCGGAATTTTTGCGCAACAAAAAAGCCCCTTGTCGGGACTCTTTTGTTAAGGGCAGAAGCTTATGCTCGTCTTACGTTCACAGCTGCTGGACCCTTTGGGGTTGTCTCTGTATCAAAAGAAACGGCATCTCCTTCTCGAAGTGATGTAAAATCAACTCCTGAAAGATTATTGCTGTGGAAGAACAAGTCCTTAGACTCACCTTCGACAGCGATAAAACCGAAACCTTTGTCAGATACCAACTTTTTGATTGTTCCTGTCATCGATTAGTTTTAATATTATTAATTTAGAACCTACGCAGCTGGATGCAGTTCGAGGCGCTATGGAATAAACGACTGAACTGTATAATAAATATACAGTGAAGAAGTTTACGACCGAAGCAACGAAGAAATGTGCCTGCTGTGTATGTACTATAAATTACAAAAGATAGATATGATACCCTAAAAACTCGACTATTTTTGTTAACCACTCTCTCTATATGTACGGGGAAGTATATCAGGTATCGTTTAAAATGTCAAGCGTTTTAGAAATATACTCATCGTAAAAGCGTAAAATACAAAAATTCCCCGTCATGCAAATGACGGGGGCTATTCATTTTTCTATTCTGTTACTTAGTCTTGGCTTGATTCAACACACCGTAACTTAATACTGGGGTGAGCGCGCCCTCTGCCTCTTCGACTGCGAGAATTCCGGCGACGAAGGTCATCGGGATCTCAGTGCCGAAGTAGTTCCATACGAAGGGGACACTCGATAGATGGCTTGGCTCGGATCCGGAGCTGATTCCGCCATATTGAATTTTATTCCAGTCATAGTGGCCCTTGTACTTAACCACGAGAGTCTTGGTATTTGTCTTGTGGTCAACCGAGTTCACATACCAGAGGAATGCGGATATCCATCCAGCGAACGTTGGCCCGCCACTACCATCCTCGTGCTTATAGAGCTCGTTCCAGAAGTTCTGGTCGTTGCTCTTTCCTTCAGCAGTCTCGGCGATCTCCTCGAGTACTGGGATCAGGTTTTTGAAGTACTCATCAAGGTGCTCTTTGAAGGCTACCGAGAGTTTTCGCGATACATCGACTAGCTTTCGGTAATCGGCTGCTTCTCCGAAAAGGACAATTCGCGGGATTCCGCACATCGAGCAGACGCGGTAGTCGTAGAACGGCGATGCGCTATCCATGAACGCGACCAGCGATGCGATGCGCGATTCAGGGGTTGCGGTGCTTAGGGTCGGCAACATATCTCCCATG
>JACQCV010000007.1 GCA_016201465.1 Candidatus Vogelbacteria bacterium
TTGATGTTCGTCTGCTAAAAGATACTGATATTCTTCCTGCAATATTAATTGTAAGTCCTCGCTCGTTTCAAGTCCGCGAACAAGGGTAGTAATCATGTCATCAAAATCGAACAACTTTTTCTTGGCAAGCCCCTTTTCATAGCTTTCATACAAAGTTGCCAGCTCACGATTTTTGGCGATAGCTAATTCCTTTTCAAGATACACACCCCTTACCTTTCCTTTGTGCACGCCCTTCTCGTGGCGATAGTCAAGTACGCCTGCTATATCTTTTTCCTCTCCATCAAGTCGTGCTCGAAGTTCCTCTGGACCAATCGCCTCACGTTTCAAAAGAGATATGGCCTTCAAAGATGGTTTAACATAGTGATAGGGACTGCGGAACGAAGCAAGATGTTCAAATTGAGATCCATCAAAAACTTCCTGCATAATTATAATCTTATCGACCTCTGACGCAGGCCGAGAACCAAGAAGATTGGGGAAAAATTCAGGAAAGCGATTTATAACCTCATTGCAAAATCCGTGGAATGTGAAAATAGGAACACGATATGCCGTAACACTAATTATCGATGCCAGTCTGGCCCGCATAGCTGAAGCGCCAGCCTCGGTGAATGTCAGAGCTAAAATCTGCTCAGGCCGAGTATCTGTCTGTCGTAAAATATTAGCAATTCGCAAAGTTAATATCTGGGTTTTCCCCGTTCCCGGTCCAGCCACGACCATAACAGGCCCATCAATAGTATCAACCGCCTCCTTCTGCGCCGTGTTTAATTTTTTATAAGATTCCAAAAACTTTTCATCACCCTTCATGACTTTAGTATATACAAATGAAACCGTCGATCCTAAATTGACTAAATGGATTCATTGTGGTAGCCTAAGGTCAAATTTGGAACCTTGAAATATCTTGTCATTATCGGCTGTTTCAGCCAAAGGAGAAAGAGTGGCTACATACGACAAGTTCAAATTTGATGCGGTTTTTGGTGCAGACAGCATCGGAGACACTCCGGAGGAACGAGCCGCAACATCAACAAAGCGATATGTCAGAGGTCAAGACGAGATTGCTGAAGATAGCGATGCAGCAACTGGATACAAAATGTCTGCAAAAGAAGCGCTCGAAACTTTTGGATTTGATATATTGTTTGAAGCTGTCGATGATGGTTCTGCAATCATTGTGTGTGACCATGATGAGCCAATGGCAAGTCTGAAACAAAGACGACTCGCCCTAAACTTGACGACCTACGAAGTCGCCGAACGAGCCAAAGTAAAGATTATCGAAGTGGTAAAAGCAGAGGATCCTCGTTACAGAAGCTCTATCCATGTTCTTAGAAAAATGGCAGTCGTACTTGGACTTAACCCAGGCACCATTGGCTTCAAGAAAATGGACCTGGTAAAAAATGGAGGGAATTAAAGTGGAATGGATTGTAATTCAGAATGATTATGGTGTCGGATTTCCCAATTACCTTTCGCTTGAAGACAGAATCGCATATCGCGAGATCAAAGTCGACCAATTTCTTGCGAAGATCAAAAAGAAATACCCGGAAATGAAAGTTATCAAAGCCAGCGCTCTTAGTAGCCGAATAGATCTTCCTTACGACATCGACGCAGACGAATTCCAGACTGAATTCGACTGCAGAATCCAATAACGAAAGTAGGAAAAAGTGAAAAAAGAAACGAGGCAACCGTGTACCCATTGCGGCTGCGTCTGTCATAGACGCAAAATGTTTCATACTGTTGCCTGTTGTAGCGTTACCGGCGTCTGTCCAAGGTGTGCCGAAAAAGGAAAATCAAACATACTAAAGAAAGTATCGACCAAAGACGTCAGCGGCACGAAGTGCGGTCATGAATGTGACTGTGACTGCCATACTGACCCTGATATCATCCACTGTATTGCGTGCTGTAAACAATGCATACATTGTGGAAAAATGATTGCAATTGGGCAACCTCAGAGACTTCACGACCTGAAATGCCACGTCAAGAAGCAAACTCGCAGCAATAAACAGCCACGCATATAAACTTATTGCCATCCTAGAGCGGATGGCCTTTTATTTTGTCAAAATTAAGGATAATATAAATATCATTAGTAAATTTTAAACATATGCTACACGAAAATATTAAAGGGGGAATTATAGAAGCCACAAAAGCCAGGGACGTTGCACGAGTCGCAATATTACGTGGATTGGTAGCAGATTTCACAAATGAACTAGTTGCGAAGCGACGATTACCTACTGAATTTCTCTCGGATGAAGAAGCGATTGAGGTTATCAAACGCGCGGTTAAAAAGCGACTTGATTCAGTCTCTCAGTTTAAAGCTGGCGGACGACAGGATCTAGTAAACGTGGAAGAGGCAGAGATTGCCCTCCTAAAACCCTTCCTACCACGGATGATGAGCCAAGATGAGATCAGACCGATAGCAGAACAGAAAAAAGCCGAAATGAACTTCACTGACAAAACAAAATCAGGAATGCTGGTAGGTGCAATCTTAAAAGAGCTCAAAGGTAAAGCCAACGGTATAGACGTAAAAGCTGTGGTGGATGGTTTGTTTAGTTAAAAAACTTCTCTACTGATTTGTTAGATGCTTTTTTCCAGTCAGCATTTGATTTAATGCGCTCGACGGCCTGAGCTACTATCCTCTCCATTCCCGGAACCCTATTCTTCTTGAAGAATTTCTCCACATCCTTGGTCATCTCATTTGTATTAAAATCGCATGTCGTTTCGGTAATAATTCTACCCAGGAGATGTCCATCGGCATACGTAGCACATAGAAGCTTCCAATTCTCCTTTATAAACTTCCAAGTAAAATCTCTAGCACCATTATTAGAGGCAATTACAGCAAGAAAGAGTGGGGCATCTTGTCCTCTAACATCTTCAGATAAGATAAATTTAAGAGTCCTCTTAATTAGTGGTACCTGTTTAAACTGACAAAGCGCGGCGCCAAGTCTATTCTTCTCCTCTTGTAGCGTAGCCTCGCGATAAAGCTTCAATAACTTTTCATAATCTTTATCGTCTCCTGTTTTCCCAACTAACCCGTATATCATAGCTCGCAAGTTTGGATCTAGATGTTTCTGTTCGCTTAAAGCCCGGTTAAACCTCTTTCTTCCCTCTTCGATGACAATCTTATCACCATACTTTCCTGCCTGAGCAAGAACTAACTCTCGAAGAAGCGCGTCCAAATGACCTTCGCCAGGCTTCTTATCCTGCCCGCCATCACCGCGCTCAGGCGCTGGCAGACGGACCCAGCCAACTGTTTTTACAATAGTTGTGAATATTGATTGAACGTATTGCTGAAATTTCCAATAAAACTTCTCTCCATAAAAGATATTATCCAGGTCATCCAACTGAGTAGCGATATCTCTCCAAACAGTATAATTATCCTCCTTCTTGTAGGCCATGAGTAACGCGAGCGTCTTTGCTGTATCCATTAAACCGGCCCTTGATAAGGCAAAAATATCATTAGCTAGACCCAAGCGGTCTGAAGCACCAAGCAGCTTATCTTTAACTGGTGCCTCTAATGAAGCAAGCGTCTGGTCATCGTATAGCACACGGAAGACCCCAGACTGTCCTGCGTTAATATTCAACCAACCGTTATCTCCAATCTTGTCTTTGAGAGCAAGCTCCGGCTTATTCATAAGTACATACTTCTTTTCATCACTCACATTATTTGTATATCCAATAGGAATATTCCAAAGCACTTTTTTTTGTTTCTTCTTGTTCTCTACAATTGAGGAATAAAATCGAGCCTGTTTAAGTTTCAGATTGCCTTTTTTATCTCTCAATAACGAAACAAGCGGATAACCAGGTATGCCTGTCCACTTCTCCATCAGTTTCTTCACAGGCTTACCGGATCCTTCCGCAAGAGCTGACCACAAGTGTTCTGTAACTGCATTATCATATTTATATTTGTTCAAGTAAATATTCAGCCCCTTCCTGAAGTTTTCCTCCCCCAAATAGTCAGCAAGCATCCTAATAATTGAAGCGCCCTTACTGTAGCTTATCGCATCAAAGATTTCGCGAATTTCACGGGGATGATTAACCAGTACCTCGACAGGGTGGGTATTCACAAGCGAGTCAAGTTCTAATGCTCTATTTAAATCTGAATAGACAAATTGTGTCCAGATATCCCATTCAGGGAATAGATGATGCACAGCTAAATATTCTATCCATGAGGCAAACCCTTCGTTGAGCCAAAGGTGAGTCCACCAATCCATAGTTACTAGATTACCAAACCATTGGTGAGCAAGTTCATGCGCGATGACGAGTGCGACTCTCTGCTTGGCTGAAGCAGCAGAATGATCTGGGTCAATCAAAAGTGCGGTCTCACGATAGGTGATCGCGCCCCAGTTCTCCATTGCGCCTGAGGCAAAGTCCGGAATGGCAATAAGATCAAGAACCGGCATCGGATACTGAATTCCAAAATAATCATTATAGTAAGAGAGCATCTTGGCAGCGGTGTCTAAGGCGAATTCTGCCTGTGCTTTTTTTCCAGGTGTTACAAACACCCTCACAATCGTCCCTTCTTTTGATTTTGTTTCTAAAAAGTCAAATTCCCCAATAATAAACGCAACCAGGTACGTGGACATCTTTGGTGTTGGCGCAAAGGAAACCAATTTATATCCAGATTCATGCTCCTTAATGTCCTTAATGTAAGTATTTGATATAACTGTATGCGTCGGAGGAATGAGAAAGGTCATATCGAACACTGCTTTAGCTTTCGGCTCATCCACACAAAGAAAAGCACGCCTCGCATCTGTAGCCTCAAATTGAGTTGTTGCCAAGAATTTATTTTCGCCGTTAGCAACGTACTTACTTCTGTAAAATCCGGCCATCTTGTCATTTATCCCGCCTGTGAATTTTACCCTAAGCTCAACATCGCCCTTGACGATCGGCTTAGCAAAATCAAATATTACCAAGTCCTCAAGCGGTTTATACGAAATCTTTTTTGGCACAGTCTCTTTACTGTTTTGCACCAATGAAACACTGAGGATCTCGAGATCAACACCATGGAGCCTTATCTCTTTTGTCGCCTTTTCGACTTTTAGATATATAGTCTCATCACATTTAAAAGTAAAACTCTCCAAATCTGGATGGATCATCAATCGATATCTTTCCGGTCTAATATAACTTGGTAATAGAACCGGCTTTTTTGACTTTTTCTTAGTCATAACCTATAAAGTTAGAGGATTAATTTATTTTTGATTTTATCCTATCATTGGTAAAAATACAAATCGCTAATATTCTGTCCATATAGTGTATACGTGTATATTGATCATTAATTAAAAGTGTGGTAAGGTGTTTTTAGGCTGTTCATTAAAAATGGAGGTGTGTGATGACAGAATTTACTGGTGATTATTTTTATAAAACCTTTACGGAAAGATCTTCTGATCTATACCCTGATCGGTATACTAAAGAATATTGTGATGCGTTAGCCGAAATGGCCAATAGGGCCGCAAAATTAATAACTGAGAAGAATATTTTACTCCTTGTTCACAACTATCAGTATCCTGAGATACAAGAACTGGGCTTTGCAGTTGGCTACGTTGGGGACTCATACGGCCTTTCTCTGAAGGCCAGAGATGAAAAGGGCTACTCCACTATCGCCTTCTCGTCCGTGGAATTTATGGCTGAGACAGCTAAGATCATCAATCCCGAAAAAAAGGTTTTGGTGCCGACGAGAGCAAGCTGTTCTCTTGTCGAATCCGTCATTCTTATAAAAATTCTGAAATGGAAAGAGAAAAATCCTACAGGTAAAGTGGTGTCGTATATTAATACCGATGCAAAAACTAAGGCCCTCTCTGACTTTATCTGCACTTCAAGAAACGCATCAAAGGTTGTCGCACATGTTAGAACGAACTTCCCCGGTGATCCTATTCTTTTTCTTCCAGACAAATATCTGGCCAACGTTGTTATTAGTGAGCTTGGATTAAAGTTTGGTGATTTGGATATCTGGGACGGCTCGTGCTATATCCATAAGGAGCTCAACGAAGAGACTATAGATAAAGCTCTTTTCGATCATCCTAACGCCGAACTACTCCGCCATCCAGAATGTGGATGCACTCAAGAATGCATCATCACCGCCCTACGACAGGGAATTAAGATTGAATTTGTTTCGACAGAACGGATGATTACCAAGGCAAGAGAATCTGCCTCACAAGAATTTGTCGTAGCAACAGAACCAGGAATGGTTGACCGGCTAAGAAGAGAGCTTCCCAATAAACGTTTTTATCCTGTTTCTAAAAAGATGTGTAAACATATGAAGCAGTGCACGCTTGAAGGATTGCTTGAATGTCTTGAGCATGATGATGATCCGAAATACCAGATCATACTGAGCAAAGAGATTCTTGATGGTGCCAAAGTCGCCATCGACAACATGATGTCTATTATTTAAGGCAAGCCCCCAAACACTTTTGTTTGGGGGACTTTTATGATAGGATAATTCCACCATGTTAGAATACAATGAAATAACACTTCGCAAATATATTATTTTTGAGAACGAGCCTTATGAGGTACTGGCTTCGCACGTCTTTAGGAAGCAACAAAGAAAGCCTGTTAACGCCACCAAACTGCGCAGTCTTTTAAATGGTAGGATTGTAGAGTACTCATTTCACCAGAATGAGAAGGTTGAAGAAGCTGATATCACAAACAAAAATATCAAATATATGTACAACAATCGAGGCGAGTACTGGTTCTCTGAAGAGAATGACCCATCAAAAAGATTCAAACTCGATGAAGTTCTTCTTGGCGACAAAACCAAATTTCTAAAACCAAACTCTTTGGTTGAGGCGATGGTCTTTGACGACCAAATCGTTGGCGTTAAACTGCCAATCAAAGTTGAACTCAAAGTTACCGAAGCCGCACCGGGCGTCAAAGGCGACACAGCCAAAGGCGGCATGAAGGTTGTGACGGTTGAAACTGGGGCAACTGTCAGCGCCCCCCTTTTCATTAACGAAGGTGATGTCTTAAGAATCAATACCGATACCGGCGAATATGTAGAAAGAGTTTTATAATTTAAAAATTTGATTGAAAACAAAAAAATTCTATGGCCTTATTATGGAATTTTTTTAAATTTTATTTATCGAGAAACAAACGGCAGAAGGGCCAAGTGACGGGCACGCTTGATAGCGGCAGAAAGCTTCTTTTGATGTAGTGCGCAGACGCCGCTCTTTCCACTCTTCATAATTGAAGCATGCTGAGTCGTAAACTTCTTTATCATATCCACCTCTTTGTAATCAATGTATTTGAACCCATTGGTGCAGAAGAAGCATTGTTTCGTATTATTTTTCATTGCTGTTTTTCTTTGTGATTATTTAAAATGGTATATCATCCGGGTTGATCTCTTCACTTGGGTACTCAATTGTGTCCGTCTCACCGGGCCCAGCACCACCCCTCACTTCCTCAGTTGCAGCGCTACCACCCTGCTGCTGTCCCACTCCACTTCCTCTCTTAGGACCAAATTGAACTCTATCTGCAACAATCTCTGTTCTATATTTTTTAACCCCATCCTGTCCCGCCCAGCTTCTAGTTTGCAACCTTCCTTCAACAAGAACGTTTTGGCCCATCTTCAAATACTGTCCGCAAGTCTCTGCCTGTTTTCCAAACACTACAACATTATGATATTCGGTTGCCTCTTGCTTGTTACCGGTCTTATCTTTCCACACCCTATTTGTTGCAACGCTAAAGGAAACCACTTTCTGACCCGACGGAAGAGCCCTCTGCTCAGGATCGCGGGTCAAGTTACCAATAACGATTGCCTTGTTTAAATACATATTTTATGCTGTAACCTTATTATCATCCAACAGCTGGTCTATTTCCTTGTCTAACTCCTGATCTGAAAGCTGTGTGCGCTTCTCTTTCTTAATAACTTCAACTTTTGGTTTAACCGCATTCATAACTCTCTGAATTCTAGGGGTATCCTTAACAGGTTTGATCAAAATATATCTAAGAACTTTATCATTCTTATCCAATGCATCATTTATTACTAATACATCGCTGGCCGAAGCTTGAAACCTGATCCAACCAAAATAAGCATCCTCAAATCTTATCTTTTTGCTTGCCATACCTCTCTGTTTGATAGTATAAGCAAGACGTCTCATCTTTGGCTGATCTTCCCCGATGATAAAGCCGTTAGCTGTTTCAATATATGAGCGTAATACGTTAACCTCATCAGCCAACCTATCTTCCGGGATCAGCGGAATAAGCAAATAACCGACTTCATATAACTTCTTTGTTGTATCCTCCATATGTTCGGACATCCTAACAAATTAACAATAAAAGCGCAATAGCTGATCTCTAGATCTTAAAAACCCTCTGGGCATTGGCAGAAATAGTCGCCGCCACTTCGTCCGAATCTAACCCTTTCCATTCGGCGATTTTGGACACGACATATTTCACATAACCAGGCTCATTTCTCTTCCCACGAAAGGGCACCGGTGCAACATAAGGATTATCTGTCTCAGACAAGATCATGCCTAGAGGAATATATTTTACAAGTGCTTCATAATCCGCCAGGCCTAGTTTTTTGCTTTTAGGAAATGTGATCGCCCCAGTAAAAGAAATTGTAAAACCAAAATCCAAAAACGCTCGCGCATCATCAATTGACCCCGCAAAAAAATGCACGTCACCCCTGATTTTTGGATTAACACTTTTTACAATCTCAAGCGCATCAGAGTAAGCGTTCGCTCCACCTTCAGGCGAATTACGAACGTGAAGCATCAGAGGCTTCTTAACTTCGTCCGCTAAATTTACCTGAGCCTCAAAAACTTTTTTCTGTTTTTTGATACTTTCCTCATCCAAGCGGTAGTAATCCAGTCCGCACTCACCTATCCCAACCACTTTCGAGTCTAGTGCCAACTCTTTATATTTATTAAAATCAAATTCTTCGCCACGCGATACAAATGCCATACCACCCTCACCCAACTCTTGCTCATCATGGTGTGATTTGGACGTATGTATTGGGTGCAGGCCAACAGTAGCGTAAACTCCTCGCTCTATAGTATGAGCAAGGTCAATCGCATTTTTAGAAGTGTCATATTGCGTCCCAACATTGATCATCCATGTGCCGGAATCAAGTGTTCGTTTTAAAACTTCGTTACGGTCTTGATCGAATGCAGCAAATTGCAGATGGGAATGAATATCGATAAATTTTGACTCGGGCATTTTATTCAAGTCTTGGGAATAGTGGCTTTGGCATCTTGTTGACCTTAATAGCAGAAAGAATTTTCTCAGATGTTTCTGGCATAAATAGTGCAAGTGCCTTTGCGATTTCGGACAATTCAGTCAGAAGTCTTCCTACAATCTCTCGGGCTATTTCAGGATCAGTTTTGAAAACAATAAATGGTTTTTCACGCTGGATCTCGGAATCTATAGAAGCAATTTTATCCCAAATCAAATCCATTGCCGCCTTAAACTCATAATGTCGAACAAAACTGTTTAATTTGTCCCATTCTCCAGACAACTCCATATTCCTAAAATCAGGTGACAACACAGCATAACTCTCAGACATTTTTAAAAGTCTACTCGTTAAATTTCCCAAACCATTAGCAAGCCCACTATTATATGATTCTTTAAATCTCTCCTCGGTGAAAGGACTATCTTCAAATGGATTTACCTCGCGTAACAAAAAATACCGTAAGGCATCTGTACCATACTTTTGTACCATATCGAAAGGGTTTATAACATTACCTAAACTTTTGGACATCTTGACCCCGCCTCCGGCAGTTATAAAGCCATGTATCAGTATCTGTTTAGATGATGCAATGCCGGCCGACATAAGCATCGCTTGCCACATTGCCGATTGTTGTCTCAAATTATCCTTACCTGCGAATTGAATAACTGGCCACCACGAGTTGAATTTTGCCATATCATCTGGCCAACTGATAGCAGAAATATAATTAACTAAAGCATCGAACCACACATACATAACTTGCTCGGAATCGCCGGGCACCGGCACTCCCCATGGCATCTTCTTAGCTAATCGAGAAATCGAGAAGTCTTCGAGTCCACACTCCACGAACTTTTTAATTTCGTGAAATCTGCTCTCGGGCACGACCAGATCTGACCTCTTGTCGTATAAGTCCAAAAGTTTTTGCTGGTAATTTGAAAATCTAAAGAAATAATTCTCCTCTTCCCTCTCCTCGAGATCTTTATTGGGATGTATTGGGCATCGACAATTTATTAATTCTGAATCTGTCTTCTCTAGTTCACACCCGACACAATATTTAATCTTATAGTTTTTTTTATAAATATCTCCCGCGACTACGCACTTCTTCCAAAATTCTTGAGCTGCCATTACATGATGTTTATCGGTCGTGCGAACAAAATTATTGTAAGTTAAATTAAGGATCGTTTTAAGTTTATCAAACTTCTTGGCATACTCATCAGTGTAAACCTGAGGATCTTGTCCAGCTTCAAGCGCCTTCTCATAGATCTTTTGCCCATGTTCATCTGTGCCAAAATTAAAAAAAACCTCGTCGCCCAAACTACGATAGAATCTTGCGACGACATCGGCCTGAATTATCTCTAGTGCAAATCCTATATGCGGATCAGCATTAACATATGGTAATGTGGTTGTTAAATATATCTTAGACATTTTGTTTTATACTCTTTCCTTTTCGCTAAACAACCTCTTTCTTTGTTCTATATCACTTACGAGCTCCATAAGAACTGCTGATCCTGGCACCGCAAGTATGGCTCCCCAGAATCCGGCTATCTCTAAACCAACTATAATCCCGATAACAACCAATAGTGGCGGCACCCCAATAATCTTCCTAACAACTAATGGATAAATCAAATGATTTTCGAACTGTTGAATAATAACGTAAAAACCAAAGGTCATCAATCCGAGAGTCGGACTTTGGGTAAAGGCCACAATTATGCCTGGACCAGCGGCAAGGATAGGACCAAAAACAGGAATTATCTCAAAAAAGCTGGCAGAGATAGCCAACGCTAACGCATAATGAACTCCTAATATTGACAAGCCTAAATATACGAATACACCAATCAACAGCCCAAGAAGAATTTGTCCTTGCATCCAATAACCTATCTTCCTCTGTGACCTTGTCCATAGGTCAATTATATATTTTTCATATTTAATATTTGTTACGATCCGAAGAAAGTTCTCAATTCCTTTCTCTTGAACAGATAAATAAAATGAAATAACAACAATCAACAAAAAACTAAAAGCCCCACCAAATACATATTTAGCAGTCTCTAATATTCCATTTGTCGCATTCTGAGAAATACCCGTCACTAGCGGAACCAGGTCATCTAATGATAGACTATTAGCCAGCGTATTTTTGAAGTTATCCAAAAGGACCGCTGGACCTGAAGACATATAATTATCGAAATTGACTGCCTTAATATATTGCGGAACTGTATTGATTAACTTGAAAAAATCATCAAAGACAAGTGGAAAGACCCATCCAACCATCCCAGCAAGAAGTAAAAAAGCACAAACATAAATAATGATTACAGATGGAACCCTAGGAAGTCCATACCTCATTAACCAGGCAGTCATGGGTTCTATCGCCGAAGCAATAACTACTGATGTTAGAATGATTAATACCAGATTACTCAAATAATAAATCACCCAAAACATTAAAAGGACAAGCACCGTCTTGATGACGGTCCCCGTAGTTATCTCTATAATGGTGCTACCTGCATCTGCTTTCACAAACCAATTGTACTATATATGCAGAATTTTGGCAAAATGCTCATCACTTTCAAATGGACCTATTAAGGCTAAGCTTATATTGTCTTCACGAAATATCTGCTTGGCTTCTTTTAAAATATCTTTCGCTGTAACGGCACGAAGTTTTTTTGATAGTTCAATTGGTCCGTCTATAATTTTCTTTAAAACTTCCTGACCACCATAAAAATTAGCAATCGCATCCGAAGTTTCTAGTGCCAATACAATTCCTCCAGTTGCAGAATCTTTAAACATCTCCAGTTCTTTCGATTTAACCAATATTTCTCTCACCTTGCGTATCTCATCCAAGACCGCACCTATGACATCGTAAACTCGTCTATTATCAACTCCAATAGCAATCGCCATATAACCGTGATCGGTAAAATTATCGTTGTAAGCCCGAACATAATAGGCCGCCCCCATCTCCTCTCTCACCCTTTGGAAAAGACGTGAGCTCATTCCGCCGCCCAAAACTTGCGCTAATAATTCAAGTGCATAATTTCTTTTGTCGTAAGTGTCGCATGTGCGGAACGCAATTACCAAATGCGTTTGATCATACTTCTTGTGACGAATCACTATGGCCGGTTTTGTCTGTTTTTCCTCAGTTTCAACTTTGCCAAATTTTTTGCCATGAGTAACATCCTTAAACTCTGCCTCCACTTTCTTGAAAATCTTCTTCTCATCAAACTTACCGGCAACAACCACCGTGGTTGCGGACGCCACATAATGCTCTCCACGGTACTTCAGAAAGTCCTCTCGATTCAAAACTTTAATTGTTTCTTTTTCTCCGGCAATGCTCCACCCTGCCGGCTGATTACCATACAGTAATTCTGTTATCAGATCTTGAACTTTTCTCTGTGGAAGATCTTCATACATGTTAATCTCTTCGATCACAACCCCCTTCTCCTTCTCGATTTCATTTTCATTAAAAAGCGGGTTCTGATAAATATCAGCGACGACCCCCAAAGCTTTATCAAAGTGTCGGGCCTCGACCTTAGCATAATAACCGGTGTACTCGTGACCGGTAAAAGCGTTGTATTGAGCGCCTAAAGAATCTAGCTCTCCACTTATGTCAATCGCACGCGGTCGATTTGTAGTGCCCTTGAAACACATATGCTCCAAAAAGTGTGATAAGCCATTAATTTTCTTTGTCTCATACTTCGACCCAGCTTCAACTAAAACCAAAATGGTAGCAGCTAAACTATCCTTGTTGGGAACCGATATTATTCTTAATCCGTTTTTTAAAACTTTCTTTTTATATTTCATTTTCTATTAATTAACTTCTGATGACTGACACGAATAGTATCATATAACCTCGTACACCGATAGAATTATGGACTTTCTGTTTTTATGTTAGAATAGTTTCATGAAATTTAACTTTGAGCAACCTAAAAATCCAAATGACTACGAAATTAATGATCGTAATTTGCCACTCCAAGAGATAGTTCCGGATGTAGGCCCAGAGGAAAAGAAATACGAAAAAATAATTATTAATGGCATTTTAAAGGATATTAAAAAGAGAGAGAACGGAGAAGATTTAATTCAAAAAAAGAAAGATAGGAAGAAAAAACCAAACTAATAGGCAAATAAAAAACTAAGTATATTAAAGTCAACTGCACACAACGGGAAAACAGCGGGAGGTAAACCCTCTCGCTTTTTGTACGTAGATCTAGTTATCGACTCTCAAACGGAGTACCTCTGGTCCACACAGCATAGATAAGGTGTATCAAAGAACCTCTTTAGGTCTGGATTGTATCTCTTGGCAATGAAGGCGGCATTAAAGAGTATGTATCGAAGATATCTATTACCCCTCTTAGATATATATCCTCTACCATGAATAGAAGTACCGCTCTGGTGTACTCTGCAGTCTAGACCTATGTAGGCCACAAGCTTCTCTGGATTAGAAAAGCGATGTATGTCTCCGATGGTAGCTACAAGTGTAGCTGCGGTCACCTTACCTACGCCTGGTATAGACCGTAAAAGTTTCTGTGTGTTTGGAACGTATTTGTCCATCAATCCTTCTATCTCCTTGATCTCGTAAGAGAGTAATTTAAGGGGTCCAGAGAAACTATCGTGGAGGTTGAGGGAAGATGCCTTCTCTCTGATCTTATGAGCATGAATACGTTGTTTGGTAGAGGCACGTATCTTACAGAGTGCTTCACGCTCCTGTACTAACGTTTTTAGGGCAAGAATTTCCGGAGTGTCTGTGTAGGTGTAGCCTACACCTGTAAGTAGGGTCTTCCTGATAGAGATAGCGTCATGTTTATCGGTCTTAACTCTTCTCAATGAAGAGTCTATCATTCTATGAGTGTGTATGGGGTTAATGACCTTCAAGTTCCAGCCGTCCTTTCTTAACTGTTGAGAGAGCAGTAGATGATATACACCGGTTGATTCAGTACCAATGATAGTGGTGTCTCTAGTGGCCCCTAGACTTAAGAGTGTGTCTGTAAACTTGTTGATTCCAGATGCTGTGTTATCGAAAACTTCTACCCTCCCATCATCAAAAGCGACATGGAAGGTATCCTTCGACATATCGATGCCTATTGTATGCATATGCATTGAGAATTAATGTTCTAGTACAAAGAGAGAAGAAGAGAGAAGGTGTGAGTAGCCAACTCATCTCACTTTTTGTTATCCTTAATGCATGTTCCTACACTGATACGCGGCTTAAACCGCAACTAAGCGATCCGCAACTTAAGGAATATCTGTGAGATCATAGGTTTTTTACCAGACCTCGACTTATTAAGTCTAGTCTAGCCCCGTAAAGACGATGACTTGCTCACAAGAAAAAGCGTACCATTTTAAATGGTACGCTTTGATTATAGGA
>JACQCV010000027.1 GCA_016201465.1 Candidatus Vogelbacteria bacterium
TTTCTTTAGTCTTTGCTGCTTCTCTGACTCCTCTCCAGGCTTGATCGAAGGTGGGACGGCCTTGTTGTCGGCGAGGGAGGGGTTCGTGGTGGTGTGGGAGGAGTTCCGTGTTGTTTGGCATGGGTTGATGATAGCATAAAAAAATATTCTCGCCCAAATAACTCTTTTTGTGTATTATGAAGTCATGATTTCTCAACTCAGAGGAAAAATAACTTTTGCCAATGATAAATTCATCGTACTTGACGTTTCGGGGGTTGGTTATCGTATCAACTTAACGGCCACAGATATTGTCGAACTCACAAACAAAGATCTAGAAAAAGTACATATGTTTTGGACCCACTTAGCTGTTCGCGAAGACTCAATGGACTTGTATGGCTTCACAAACAAAAATGAACTAGACTTTTTCGAGCTACTAATATCAATCTCCGGCATCGGGCCAAAGAAAGCCCTGGGTATTCTCTCAGTCGCCCCTGTCGAGACTTTAAAGAAGGCCCTCCGCTCAAGAGATATCTCTTATCTAACACAGGTATCAGGAATAGGTAAAAAAAATGCAGAAAAAATTGTTCTAGAATTGAAAGACAAATTTGCCGCAATCGAAGGTGGAGAAGATTATTCAAGCCTACGCGAGGAGAGCGATGCCGTGGCTGCTATCAAATCACTCGGCTATTCTACAGCCCAAGCCAGAGACGCATTACAGAAAGTTAACTCCACAGTTACAAGACTAAACGACCGAATCAAAGAAGCGCTTAAACATTTAGGAAAATGAATCAGAAAGTAGCTTTTGGAGCGAATCCCCCTCATGTCAGAGAGCGGATAAGGCTACTTTCTGATTAACACCTCAAACGATATTTGTAGAATAATGAAATCAAAAGTTAAAAAACTAATAAAACAAATAACTCCTCAATTTATCTTGTCTTTTTATCACCTTACCCTGGCATGGCTGGCATCAATTTATTACAGAAATCCTTCAAAAAGTATGATTATCATTGGCATCACCGGTACCAAAGGTAAGAGTTCAGTTGCCAGTTTTATCTGGTCGTGTCTCGAGGGGGCCGGTTACAAAACAGGTGTCACAAGTACCGCTGTGATAAAGATAGGAAAAGAAGAATTCCCAAACACTTACCACATGACAATGCCGGGAAGATTCGCACTCCAGAAGCTTCTTTCAAGAATGTACAAGGCGGGCTGTAAATTCGCAATTGTCGAGACAACATCTGAGGGCCTGAAACAGTGGCGACACGTTGGCATCAATTATGATTTTGTAATTTTTACAAACCTTTACCCAGAGCACCTTCCCTCACACAACGACAGTATGGAGGAATATAAGAAAGCTAAAGGTAAACTCTTTGATTATCTAATGAAGACGGGTGCGGCAAAAAATCTAGGTGGAAACAGGGTACCAAAGACAGCGATAGTAAACAACGATAGTAGAGATAAAGACTTTTTCCTTTCTTTTCCGGCTGAAAAAAAGATCACATACGGAATCAAATCAGGCGATATCAGTGCCTCAGAGATTATAAGCAATGAAAACGGTTCAATATTTAAAACTGGTAACTCTAAATTCGCGATCACTATCCCAGGTGAATTCAATATAGAGAACGCACTACCAGCAATTGCAATTTGCCGGTCTTTAGGTATAAGCGAAAATAAAATCGCACAAGGACTCCTGAATTTAAAAACCATACCGGGAAGAATGGAGACTATAAACAGAGGCCAACCATTCAAAGTTTATGTCGACTACGCGCACCAGAAGGAAAGTATGGAGGCACTTCTCAAGACGGGCAGAAAAATGGTGATAAAAACTAACGGACGAGTGATTGTCCTATTAGGTGCAGAGGGCGGCGGCAGAGACAAGGCCAAGAGGCCAGCGATGGGTATGCTTGCTGGAGCACTTGCGGATTACGTCGTGGTCTCAAACGTTGACCCATACGATGACGATCCACAAGAAATAATCGAGGATATTGCGAAAGCCTCCGAGGGCGAAGGTAAGATCAGAAACAAAGATCTCTTCTGTATCGAAGACCGGCGCGAGGGCATCCGTAAGGCACTTTCCATGGCTCAACCAAATGACGTGGTTCTTATCACGGGTAAAGGAAGTGAGCAGTCGATAATAATCGGGGGCAAGACATATCCATGGGATGATAGGAATGTAGTCAAAGAAGAGTTAATAAAACTCAATGATAAAAATAATCAAAGCAAAAACTAGCCTGGGAAGTAATAATTACGGCACGGAACTCGCTCCCGATACCTTATGCGAAGGTGGACTGCGATCAATTTTTAAACATAGCGGCCTACAATTTAAAGAATTTACTGTGACACCTGGCTCTTCGAAGGGGCAAAAAAATAAAGGTGTCAAAAACCTAAATCAAATAGTTGACCTTAACAAAAAGATATTTAACGAGGCGCTCTCTGGGCTAAGAAACAAGGAACGAATCCTCCTATTGGGCGGCGATCATTCAGCAGCTATCGGCTCAATGTTTGCAACAAAATCTTTTAACAAGGATGCCGTGGTTATCTATATTGATGCTCATCCAGATTTACAGAGCCCTCAAACATCAACGACAGGCAACGTACACGGCATGCCACTCGCCACAGTATTAGGAGATTCACTTCATTCGTATTTTAAATACTCCCCATATAAAAAGAATGATGTCTTACTCGTTGGGATAAAAGATATAGACCCAGCAGAATCAACATACATTAAGACTAACAAAATAAAATCCCTACCTGTAGACTACGTAATAGAACATGGCATCGCCTTGGTGGTTAATGAAATACTAAAGTGGATAGACAGCAGACCAGTACACTTGAGCTTAGATATAGATTCGATAGACTCTGAATATGCTCCAGGCACCGGAATAGTCAACAGAGGAGGTCTTACATACAGAGAGATAAAATATCTTTGCAAAAAGTTATCATCTACCAATATGCTTTCCATAGATATTGTGGAAATAAACCCAAAAAAAGATGTAGGCACAAAAACCACTGATCTTGCTATGGAGCTTGTCGTCAACCTTCTCGGCGGAGAGTGGTCTCCATATCAACAATATATTAATAGTTCAAACAAATAAAATTCAAATGCCTGAACTTCCTGAAGTGACAACCACTGTAAACGGAATTAATGAGGTTGCCAAAAATTTAACTATCACCGACGTCTGGAGTGATTGGCCAAAACTCATCAAGAGTCATAAATTCCCAGACTTTAAAAGAGAGATCTCCAGCAAAAAGATTATTAAAGCAGAAAGGCGAGCTAAAAACATTCTTGTACATTTATCTGGCGACAAAACTCTATTGATCCACATGAAAATGACAGGGCATGTCATGTATGGTAAATGGCGTAAGGCAAAAAAAGGCGAAAGAGATAGTTGGAAGTGGCTACCAGAAAGTGATGACCACAAACATCCCTTGAACGATCCCTACAACAGGTTCCTACATCTCATACTATTTCTTTCTAACGGCCACCAACTTGCACTTTCGGATACACGCAAATTTGCCAAGATTGAACTATTAAATACAAAAGTACTGGCAACCAATCCATCGCTCAAGATTCTGGGCCCAGAACCTCTAGATGAAAAATTAACACTCAAGATTTTTGATTCACAGTTAAACAAAAAACCTTCTTGGCCAATTAAACAGGCACTAATGAACCAGGAACTTATCGCAGGCATCGGAAATATCTATTCCGACGAAATTCTTTGGGAAGCTGCTGTACATCCATTACAAAAAGTCTCGACCATACCAGAGCCAAAACTCAAAAAAATGTATAAGACCATGAAAGAAATCCTGCAGAAATCTATTAGGCTTGGAGGTGACTCTATGTCGGACTATCGTAACATTCACGGAGAACGGGGCGGATTCCAAAACGTACACAAAGTTTACCGAAGGACTGGAGAAAGATGTGCGAAGAAAAATTGTGGCGGAATCATCAGGCGTATCAAAGTCGCCGGTCGCAGCGCCCACTTTTGTGACACACACCAGAAATTAATATAACAAAGCGAATTTTATTCCAATATCCTAAACAAGGCTATACCAGTAGCAACCGAGACGTTTAGTGACTCCTTCTGCCCTGCCATTGGTATCTCAATTATTTTGTCGCAGAATTTTAGTGTATCTACTCCAATCCCCTTTACCTCCTCACCCAAAACAAGAGCGAGAGGAAATTTGGGTTTAAATTTTTTATAATTTATAGAATTCGGACTTTGTTCAAGTGCAACAATTTCAAGTCCATCCTTTTTTAAATTTTTAATCAATATTTTAATATCCCTCACGTGCCCCCACGAAACCGTTTTCTCTGCACCCAAAGCAACTTTAGCAATATCTTTTCTCTCACGCCCAAATCTATCAATCGGGTCCGGTGTTACACCCACTAAATAGATTTTAGAAACTCCGGCGCAGTCGGCAATTCTAAAAATGGAACCTACATTATAAGTACTCCTTATATTATCCAAAACAAGAACTACTTCTTTTGAAATCATTTAACTCCGAACTTTAAAATCAAAATAAATTTGTTCATCGCCATCTTTTGATTCTCGAATTTTAACTTCTTAACTGCTTCTTCCGGACTTACCCACATAAAATTAATGTGTTCCTGCGATAGTGTCGGTTTGAAACTTATTGGCGCCTCAAATGCAAATACCTCCTCGGTTACAAGACCTGCTCTTCTGTGCCCTTCTGGGTTTTTAAAAGAAAAGCTATATATACCCTCTACTATTTTTACAAACAAAGTTAGTCCGGTTTCCTCAATGGTCTCTCTTGTTGCACCATTTAAATATGACTCCCCCTCTTCCACACCGCCCGTCACTGGTTGCCAGGTTTCGTCAGAAGCCCTCTGTAAAAGAAGAATCTCTACCCTGTTGCCTATTCTACGAAAAATAATCACCTGAACCTTCTTGTAAGATATCTCCATTGTGCGTCCAGCAGGAATCGAACCTGCGACCCTCTGCTTAAAAGGCAGGTGCTCTACCATCTGAGCTATGGACGCATTAAAACCTTTTGTATCAAAGACAATAACAAAAAATAGTGAGGTTGTCCACCATAAACAGGCACTCTCTATAAATAACAAAGGCGCTTGTGCATTTAGCATAAGCGCCACAATCTTTCTTAGTTTCTATCGCTGCCGTCATTCAAGCGAGCATTCGCTGGCATCGTCTGCATCCTTGCCGACAACAACCTCTTTACCCTCACGATCAACCCAAACAATGTCGTAGTTGAAGTAACTCCAACTCCGGACAACCCGCCCAGTCGACTCGTCACGCTTGTTCCGATCCCCACCATCCTGATTGTACTTGATTTGTGGTGTGACCAAACTCAATGTACCAGCGTCGTCGTGACTAGTCTGGAGCTCAACTCGGCCATTCTCATACTGGACAAGCTTGGCCTTAATCCCGTAAGGGGCATTGTTGATGTAGAGATACCGCAGGCTTGGTCGATCGTACTGAGGTCGACCACCGACCTGACTCTGCTTGAAGTCGACTGGCCGACCGCTCTGCTGAAAATCTCGACGCTCGGGCTCTGGCTGACCCGCTAGCTTACGACACTTCTCTAGCTCATTCTTTGTAGTATCGAGCCTTACGAAGTCCTTCTCCTCGGCCTCCTGGACTTCACCAGCCTTGAAGCCATCGAGGGCTTTAACTTTCCAAACCTTTTGCTCGACCTGTTCCTTTGTCTGACTAGCACAGATCATAACCAGACCCACACCCTCAAGTCGAGTATACGTCCCAAATCCGGTCCTTTCGTTATATCCAAACCGGAACTCCCGCGGTCCACTAATCCGATTTCCCTGATAAGCCATGCGTGGCTCCTCCGTCCCATTGGGACTTTTAGAGATTCATCCCGCAAGTGTACCCTGCGGTAATCCAACTTTTTTCATGTATGAAGACCAATGTTTCGACTGTTTAGGCTAAGCTAGCATACGCTCATAACATTGTCAAGTTTTTAAAGGTTTAGTATAAACTGTTCCAGTGCCATTTCTGTATCAACTATTCCTCTCCTGGTCCCGTGATATACATCTACTAATCCTCTGTATTTGGCAAGTAACTGCCTCTGATTGTATTTACCAACAAAACCCCTTGCCTTGTTCAGAACAAAGGGACCAACTTTTAACTTAGAAGTAACCTCCTTCTGGTCACCACCGGCCGGGCTAGCTAAAATTATATTTTTAAAAATCCAAACCGCCTTCCATAATAGTTCTTCTACAGGAAAGCCGGCTCGAAGCGCTTTATGAAACAGAACCCAGGCGGCCTTCTTATCTCTTCCACCTATCGCATCCGTAAAACTAAAAATGTTAAAACTTTCGTATCCAGCCTTAAGTCTCACTTCCCTGGCACCTGCGTAGCCCTTTTCCGACTCTGGTAATTCAATCTCCTCTATGTTTGCACCTATTTTTTTAAGCAAATCCAGTATCTTCTTATCTATACCCATATCCCTAAATATAAAAACGTTGGGGGACTCCGCCACCCCCTCGACTTTCTTAGATAAAAAACTACCAATTTCTTTATTGGTGAACAAACCATCGCACAAAACAACTATCTTTTTTGCGAATAGCGACCTACCGCCAACTAACTCTTCAAATTTAGCTTTCTCAAAACTATCCGCATCAATGCGGGCAAACAATATATCCGGCAAACTAGATGTCGTTCTATTAATTACCTCATTAGACCGAGCCAAAACTTTGTCTCGATCCCCACCAAAAAATAAATAAAGCATTTTAAGTTTGAGCGTAAGTTATCAAGTCACCCCAATTATCTCCGGTAGAGACGTTAACAACCAGAGGAACAGGTAATCTATCCACAGTCTCCATGGTGTGCTTAATCATCAGCACCACCTCATCAATCTTATGGTTGTCCTTAATTTCGTATAAAAGTTCATCATGAACCTGAAGTAGCAGCCGGGCATTGGCTATTAAACCGCCCTTTGTTAATTTTTCGTCAACCCGACTCATTGCCAGTTTTATAATATCTGCTGTAGCTGTTCCTTGTATTGGTGCATTCACCGCCATCCGTTCTGACTCCGACCTAACAAACGGCAAACTAGAATTAATCATTGGGAAATATCTACGCCTACCATAGGCTGTTGTTGTATATCCTTTGGTCCTGGCTTCGTTTTTGACCTTATCAAAATAATCTTGAATTTTTGGAAATTGCTTAAAAAAGTTATTGTAGAAAGTCTGCGCCTCTTCCATAGTGGAGCCTAAATTCTTTTTTAAGCTCGTCACACCCATTCCATAGATAATGCCAAAGTTAATAACCTTAGCCTTTCGTCTCATTTCCTTTGTCACTTCAGATTCAGACACGCCAAAAACTTTTGACGCCACCGCAGAATGAATATCCCTACCATTTTTAAAGATATCTATCAGAGCTTTGTCGCCAGACAACCAAGCAAGAACCCTCATTTCAATCTGAGAATAATCAAATGCAGCAATTTTATATCCTGGAGTTGCCACAAAGGCCCGTCGTATTTCCTTAGCAATCTCCCCTGATGCGGGAATATTTTGAAGGTTGGGATTATTAGATGAGAGCCGCCCCGTCGTGGTACCCATTTGGTCAAGCGAGGTGTGAAGCCGACTATTTTTGTCGACCTGGGTTGGCAATGGATCAATATATGTCGACAAGAGTTTTTGAATCTCTCTGTATTTTAGAAGTTCGTCAATGATCGGATGCGACTCCTTAAGCTTAAGAAGTTCAGACTCTTTGGTTGATCGTGCACCGCCGGCGGTTTTCCTTAGACCCTTCGCTGTCAGGCCCATCTTGTCAAAGATCACTTCCCCAAGCTGTTTTGGTGAATTTATATTAAATTCCACACCCGCATATTGCCATATCTTTTTTTCTAGATCCTTTAACTCCTTGTGGTGTTTTTTGGACAAATCTTCCAAATGCCTAACATTAAGAAAAATCCCAAGATCCTCTGCACGCTTAATAATTGGCATAATAGGTAGTTCGATCTCATTATAAACCTTCTCTAATCCACTGCTTTTAATTTCTTCGATTAGCTTTTCCTCGGCCTTATTTATATTATCGGTCTTTGCCATCGACAGAATGTCGTCTAATGTTGGTTTATTAATATCCGAATTCAAAAGCCAAACAGCAATCTCTAGCCGACGCAACAAATCTTTATCCGTAACAGGCACTTCTGTATTCCTCTCCTCTTCTAAGACACCACTAAACAAAACAGATCGAAGCCTTGGTCCAAGTGTACGAAACTCCAAATCCTGAAACAGTTTATTTATGTGGCTAAGCTCGACATTGTCTGCCCAAATTTTTCCAGGCAATTTGAAGTCAATTGAAACATCACGCCTAATTGTCGCCAACATCTTTGAAAATATCGCCTCCTCCTCCCCTTCTTTTAAGAGATTAATAATTCTTTGTTTTATTCCAACATCCAAAAGAACTTTTTGATCTTTTTTTATTATCTGGTAAATACTTTCTATAGAGCCAAAATTTTTTATAAGATCCGATCCGGTTTTTTCACCAATACCCTTGATGCCAATTATATTATCAGACGGATCCCCACGAAGTCCTTTGTAGTCAGCCATATTCCCTGGTCCAAATCCGTACCTTTCTTTTACTGCCGACTCGTCATAGATCACCGTATCGTTGAGGCCCTTCCGAAGAGTATAGACAACAACCCTATCACCATCGACGAGCTGAAGTGTGTCCATGTCTCCTGACGCGATAAAAACTTGGATACCTCTGTCCTTTTTTACGATCTCAGCAACTGTTCCGATGATATCATCGGCCTCGAAACCTGCCTTTTCATAAACAGGAATACCAAACGCTTTAAAAACTTCTTTTGATCTAATTATCTGTGCAACCAAGTCTTCATCGGTCTTAGCCCTTCCCGCCTTGTACTCATCATAAACCTTCTTCCGGAATGTCGGGCCCGGCAAATCGAAACAAGCTACAATATAGTCCGGCTTTAAATCTGCGATAATTTTAATTAGGAATGCCGAGAGACCATAAAGTGCCCCCGTCGGTTCACCTTTGGTGGATTTAAATCCAGGCAGTGCATGGTACGCTCGATGCAATATCGCATGTACATCTAGAAGAATAAGTTTTTTCACAGCTTTCATTACCGCCATTCTAGCACAAAATCTTGATCTTTCTCTCACCCTCTTTCTCGCTGTGTTCAAAATAGATTTTTATCATATCTCGTGGCAGCACAGACTCAACTCTCTCTGGCCATTCAATAAAGATAATATTTTTAGGGTCCCTCGATGCCTCGTCCCACCCAAGCGCTCTCATCTCTTCTCCACCATTTAATCTGTATGCATCAATATGTGTGAATCGCTCATAACTAAACTTCTTTCCTAATTTGTATACCTTCTCCAAAACAAATGTCGGACTAGTTATGTGGTCCTTAATCTCAAATGCTTTCGCTATCCCTTGTGTAAACGACGTCTTCCCCGTTCCAAGCTCGCCAAAAAGTGCAACCACAGTGGCCCTATTTCCTCCTCTACGGTCACACAGCAACTCCGCCACAAACTTCGCAGCTAAATCATATGTCTCTTTTAAATTATGGGTTATATATTTCATGGGACTCCAAGCTGTTTACAAATTACTTGGGCAGTTTGTCTTAAAAAACCACGTGGCGTGGAATAGATGTTTGGGCACCAGTTAAGAGATTTCCATAAATAGAATGCTTGGCGCCTTCACGTAACAAAACGTTCAACCTTACCAACCACATCTTTCAAAGACATAATTCTATTTGTCTCAAGCATTAATTCAAGTGCATTTTTTATATTTATTTCTGCCTCATTGCGAGTTTTTCCTTCTGAGATAACACCTGGCATCTCTTCAACCCATGCAGTATAGCCTCCACACACCTTTTTAAAAATTGCGGTGAAGGTATTCATCTTTGGGTGTTGTCTTGTTTTCATATTTTAAATCATACAAAAAAAATAATGTAATTGCAATTCAAAGAAACTACATTCAACCTATAGTCTTGTTGAGGCTAAAGCATCCTCTAAATTATATCCATCCTCTGAATTTAAAACAAAGCTGGCGACAATAAACCGCCTCGGTTTTACCGAGGCGGCACATTCAAATCTTTATTGACTTACACATTTTCTCAATCCTCTTTGGTTTCCACACAAAGAGCACCAGGAAACTAACACCGAAGCACAAATTAAGAACTAGTGCTCCACCAATTACATATCCCTGATACGGTTGGTCAAGATGTCCCACATAATTGGATGTGTAACTCACAGACAAAACAAGCATTGCGAATTGCACGATAACTGTTGCAAGATCACCGCAAAAAACCAGAAGCCGAATAACACTGACACCAACCGTGGCAACACACACCAGAATAGTCTCCAGCAATCTCAAAATAGAACTCATCGAAGTCGCCTTCCTTTTGCCGACGTCCAGTGAATGTTTGTTTACTGTTAACCTTGTATTTTCAAAAGATCTTTGTTGTCGTTTTCACTGGAAATAGTAGCATACTAGGAATAATACGTCAAGTTATCACCCAGAGAAGCCACCGAGAACTCTTTCATAATTGAGCTGATAACGCTTTCTTTCTCAGAATCTGTTAGATACTGTTCCGGTCCACCGGATGGTTTGCCCTCATTCAACCACCTAGTATAATACTGGGTCCAGTCAATGCGCGGTGATCGCAGAAGAACAACTCTTTCAACAGGATTTTTTATTTTTATAGTATCTGGAGAGGTGGAGAGACGTTTATTAGCTTTAGTAACATCAGAACCCTTATGTCCACCCCTAGGTGAAACAGTCAGCTGGAAACCAACGGTATGTGGTCTCCCCACCCCAAGCTTTTCCCAGGGAATAAACTGTACCTTGAAATCATATTTGAACTCCGAGTCCTCAATAGAATCACTGGGTTCTGCAATAATTAACCCTTCTTTGTAATCTGAACGTCTTCGTTTTAGTATATTAACGATCATTTTTTCTGCTAGAAATCCGGCACTACGAGGCCTAGAAAACTCGACATCATCCTGAGGCTGAACCGCCGATCCAGAACCATAACCCCGCAGTACAAGTTCTGTACTATACAAACTCTGAATTAAATTTTTTGCCTCATTAATATCCGACAACTTTCGGATTCTCCGCCATATTTTTTTGGGCATAGATATATCGGGTCGATATTTTATTCTCCAATCTAGATCAGCAACAATATCATCCTCAGACATATATTTTTTAAACCCGTTATTGTTGAAATAAATTTCCCCATTAGCATCATCAAAAAAGATAGCAGTCCTCCCAAATCTCTCCGCCTCAGGGTAATCAGCACTTATATCTGTACCCTGTAATCTAGATTTCAACTCGCCCATTATTGAATCTTTGGAATACTGAATACCTTCAAGTCTATTCCTATGACGACCACCAGAACCATGAATCCGCCTATGTACCAGTGTGGCGTACTGCATTAAAGATTGTGGAATAAATACTCCCGGTGGTTTCTTGAATCCATTTTTCCGGTACAAATCTAAGTAATTTTCCAGATTTTTAGGAATGTATCCGCCGTATGACTTAGACAAATATCTAAGCCAGCCACTCTCCCAACCTGAAGAACCTGGTTTGGGTAATATAATTTTGTAATTCTGTTTAGACTTTACGGGCACGGATTCGATCTTATCTTTCGCCGCAAACAGCTCCTCATACATTTTTTGTTTTTCGAGTTGATCTTTTAGTCCTTGTTCTTCTATTTTTAATTCTAAGTCGTCTTCCTTTGCGATTAGACCATCTAAAAATCGTTCACCGGGTAAAGGGACGACAGCCTTTTTTATCTTGTCTTCCAAACTAAAACTTTCCATAGAAAAATTATACACCACAATCAATCGCTTGCCACCAATACAATTTAAAGGCGAAGTGGGTAACTTTGCTTGTATGTAAAAAAAGAAGTGCTAGTATAAAAATAAATTTACAACAAAATGTCAGACATTAAAGATACCGGCCAACGAAATAAACTAGACGAACTCAAAAAGCAAGAGGCTGAAGAGCTGGCAGAAATGTTGTCAAAAAAATACAATCTACCCTATATCGATCTGTCTGTTGTCTCTATTAACACAGACGCACTAAGATTAATTCCTGAAATAGACGCAAGATCGGCCGGTATAGCGGCCTTTAAGATAATCGCCAAAAAGGTATCCGTAGTAATAGCAACACCAAATAACCCAAAGGTTGTTGAAATATTGGGAAGGTTTAAGGAACAAAACTATGAGGTTATACAGTATATGGGGTCTTTTGCCAGTCTCGAGAGAGCATGGGAACGATACAAGGAAATATCTTACAGCATGGAAACTAGGGCTGGTCTTATAGGTGTATCTGAAGAGCAGTTGGCAATATTTTTTGAAAAAGCAAAGAATATTTCCGACGTAAAGAGCCTTGTTGAAGAAACTGTACAGAACAATAAAACCCAAGGGGTTTCAAAAATTCTAGAAATCATCCTAGCTGGAGCCATAACTGTTGGTGCATCTGATATCCACATAGAGGCCCAGGAAAAGGAAACCAGACTCAGATTCAGGCTTGATGGTGTTTTACAAGATATCAGCCTTTTTAATCCGGCAGTAAATAAGTTGATTCTTTCAAGATTAAAGTTAATTTCCGGATTGAAACTTAATATTAAAGCAGAAGCACAAGACGGAAGGTTTAGTATTAATACTAAAAATAAGCAAATCGAAGTCAGAACCTCGATATTACCCGGTCCATATGGAGAGTCTGTTGTTATGAGACTACTTGACCCAGATTCAATTTCTATTACCCTTGATAAAATGGGTATGGAACCAAAATTGTTTACTATCCTAGAGAACGAAATCGCGAAACCGAATGGCATGATCTTGGTCACAGGACCAACCGGATCAGGAAAGTCCACAACATTATATGCATGTTTAAGAAAGGTAAACGAACCCGGATCAAAGATAATCACCATTGAAGATCCAATCGAGTACCATCTTACTGGAATCTCCCAAACGCAGGTCAACGAAGCCGGCGGCTATAGTTTCCTTGAAGGATTACGTGCGGCACTGCGACAGGACCCAGATATAATCATGGTTGGAGAAATTAGAGACACTGAAACCGCCAAAATTGCTATAAACTCAGCACTAACCGGCCACCTTGTATTTTCAACACTCCACACAAACAGTGCTGCTGGAGCAATCCCACGACTAATAGATCTTGGGGTTAATCCCAAAGTAATTGGATCTGCACTAAATTTAGTCCTCGCACAAAGACTTGTGAGAAAATTATGCCAGAGTTGTAAAAAAGAATCAGTGCCTACAGAAAAACAAACTGCACTTATAAACTCTTTCCTCGAGTCTCTAAAAGTCAAAAAGGTTGATATTGGCCCGATTGACCCAAAAAAGGTTTGGGTGGCCGGTAAAGGATGTGCTGCATGCAACGGTATTGGATACAAAGGAAGAATAGGTGTTTATGAGGCCATAGCCATGGATGACGAAATCGAGAAGTTAATTAGTCAGAATCCAAGCGAACGAGAGATTAATAAGGCCGCTATTCCCCAGGGTATATTGAGTATGAGCGAGGATGGTATAATAAAGGTACTTCGAGGTATAACATCCTTTGAAGAAATAGAGAGGGTTGTGGAATTTTGAAAAAATAGGAAAATTAGAGAAAATCGAGACGATAAATCTCTAAGCAATTCTTTTAATAAAATACCAAAAGTTAAGTTACTCTTGGAGGATAGACCCAGCACTCTACGTCCAGCGTAGAACCAGAACGTCCTTCTTGAGTGACCATCTAAGCCCAAGGGCTCAATTGCTTAGAGATTTATATTCTCGATTAACTCTGCCGGCAGTATAGCATAGGGCAGAAAAAATGTCAAGGGTTATTAAGCGTGTAAGGATACAATGACAACAGAAACAAAAAATATATCAGAACCAGAGAATTTGTTAAGGGGTGAGGAAAAATATCTAGATAACGCCCTTAGGCCATCAAAATGGGATGACTACATAGGCCAAACAACCATAAAAGAGAACCTAAAGATACTTTTAGGTGCGGCTAAAGCACGTGGTCAAACTCCCGAGCATATACTTTTTTATGGACCTCCTGGACTAGGTAAAACAACCCTAGCCCACCTCTTGGCCAGGGAAAATAACTCACAACTAAAAGTTACTTCGGGACCCGCAATCGAAAAAGTCGGAGATTTAGCTTCACTTTTAACTAACTTATCCGCTGGTGATATATTGTTTATCGACGAAATCCATCGCTTAAATAAACTCATTGAAGAAATCCTTTACCCCGCCATGGAGGCAGGTAATTTAAATATAATTATCGGTAAAGGGCCGTCGGCTAGAACTATTCAACTAGACTTACCACCCTTCACACTAATCGCCGCCACCACAAGAATAGCCCTCTTATCCTCTCCCCTTAGATCAAGATTCTCCGGTGGAACATTCAGACTGGAATTTTATACAACACCAGAAATTGAGACTATTATCGCTCGGTCTGCAGCGATTTTGGGAGTTATAATTGAACCGAACGCGATAACAGAGATAGCCAAAAGGAGCCGTTCCACACCAAGGATCGCAAACCACCTTCTTAAGCGTTGTCGTGACTTCGCTCAGGTTAACAATACAACCATAAACCTCGAAACAGTCATGAAGACATTGAGGTTATTGAGTATAGATGAAGCTGGCCTCTCATACTCAGACAGAAAGATTATTGAAACAATTATAGACAAATTTGCTGGTGGCCCGGTTGGCCTAGGGACAATTGGTGCTGCAACTTCTGAAGAGGAAGAAACAATAGAAGAAATAAACGAACCCTATCTAATCCAACTTGGATTTCTTGAAAGAACACCGAGAGGACGCCTAGCAACCCAAAAGGCCTATGATCACATGGGTAAAATAAAAGGCCCAGCCAAAGACACTAGGCCAACGAGCCAAAGATTACTATAAAACATCTACACGTTCCTTGAGTAATTTCTCGAGTCTCTCATTACGCTTTCTCTTTAAAATACCCTTTTCTTTCTCATCTTGGGTAGACTCAACAAGATTATCAAGTGATCTCATGGTTTCGAGGACACTTTTAATAAAAGGCAATACTCTGTGATCATCCCGACCGCGATTCTCGCACCAAAGATCTGTAAGTTTGTTGTTTGGATGCAAAAGTGCATCCATATCAACAATATGACGAAAATTTACACCGTGAATAGGAATCAATTCAATCAATGCTTGACTGAAATCTTTTTTCCCCTCAATCTCCGGCCGAAACAACTTAGCTAATGCTTCTTGCATATCGTTTGCGACCTTCATGTTCTTTTTATTAGTAGTTTCTTGTTGCGAAACCACTTTCAACTCCTTTTTGTTTGTGTTTGGTATTTCAGACACTTGGGTATTCTATTACTATTCCAAAAAAAAGAAAAGTATTGTAACCTATTACTTATGTCGGGACATAATAAGTTTTCAAAAATTAAAAGACAAAAGGGTATCGAGGACGCTAAAAAAAGCAAAGTGTTCTCAGTTTTAGTAAAACAGTTAACTAACGAATCACACATATCGAAAGGTGACAGAAACTCTTCTGGCCTCAGAATTGCAATAGATAAAGCCAAGGCTGCAAACATGCCAGGCGATAATATTGACAGGGCTATTGCTAAGGGCGCCGGTATCGGTGCAGGCTCCATGGAAGAGATTCTCTGTGAGGCCTATGGACCAGGTGGTGTGGCAATCATTATCGAAGGTATTACCGACAGCAAAAACAGAACGATCAACGAAATTAAGTTCCTATTATCTGAACACACTGCGTCTTTGGGCCCCCAAGGTTCTGTTGTTTGGGCTTTTCAAAAAACACAAGGGGGCTGGATACCAACAACAAAACTCACCCTTTCGGACGAAGACAAGGCGAAGCTAGAAGGGTTAATTGTCGAACTTGAAGAAAATCCCGATATCGAAAACGTTTACACCAACACAGACCTACCTGCTGAGACCGAATAACTAAATGACAAAAAATTTAAGAAACACCACACTAGTTTTTTTGATAAAAAAATCTGACAATAAAATAACAGATGTTTGCCTGGCGATGAAAAAGCGTGGGTTCGGTGTGAACCGATGGAATGGAACAGGGGGGAAAGTCGAAGAAAGTGAAACAATCAAAAACTCAGCCAAAAGGGAAACCAAAGAAGAAGTTGGTGTTAATCTAAACAAAATAAAGAAGGTCGCGGAGCTCTCTTTTTATTTTCCACACAATTTGTTGTGGAATCAGGTGGTGCATGTTTTTTTATGCGATAATTGGGATGGAAAACCAACAGAGAGCGAGGAAATGCGGCCTAAATGGTTTAGGATTCCTGAGTTGCCATTTTCTCAAATGTGGCCAGACGATAAATTCTGGTTACCTCAAGTTTTAGAAGGTAAACTACTCAGAGCAACTTTCAAATTAGGCGAGAGCGACATAATTATTAAAAAAAAGATAGAGATAGTCGATAAATTTTAGAGACCATAATGATATAATACCAACATGAGAGTGATGGGAATTGATCCGGGATACGAGAGACTTGGAGTGGCAGTGGTGGAGAGGGATAAAAATTCTGATATTTTATTGTATTCAGATTGTCTAAAGACAAGTCCTAGATTGGAATTATCTGAGAGAATTTTTACACTAGGGCAAGGGGTTGGGGAGTTGATAAAGAAATGGAAGCCGGATGCTTTAGCTATTGAGAAACTTTTCTTCACCACCAACCAAAAGACTGCTATGGGTGTTTCTGAAACACGCGGTGCAATTATCTATATTGCGAGGCATGAAGATCTAAAAATTTTTGAATATACTCCTTTGCAGATTAAAATAGCTATCACTGGATACGGTAAAGCAGACAAGACCCAAATCATTTCAATGATTTCTAAATTGATTAAAATTCCCAATCACAACAAAGCAAAACTAGATGATGAGTATGATGCAATAGCTGTTGGAATAACTTGTCTCGCATGCTATCGTGACAAATATCCACAACAATGGAAAAAAGCCCTTGCAAAAAAATATAGTTCTGATAAAAATAATTATCGTTAAATTTAGTAATTATTAGGTTATCAATTAATAACGAGCAAACATGTACGACGACTATTCCGGCTTTATTAATTTTTCAGACGATAGTGCCGATCCCGACGACAAAGATCTTGATGATCTTGAAGAAGATCTAGAAGATTTAGACCTCGAGGGTGTTGATGGAGATGACGACGAAAAAGACGACGACGAAGGCAATTAATTTATAATAAAACACCTCGACTGGGGTGTTTTACTTTTTTACTAGGCAATCATTAATTTAATAAAACGTCTTTTACCGACACGAACCACAGCATCACTCTTAATAGCCATTTTATAATCTTCAATTTTATTATCGTTTACACTTATAGCCCTCTCGTCTACTAATCTCCTAAAATCGCTATTTGAGCTTACTAATTTATATTTAAGTAAAATATCTTTCAATAATGAGCCAGAAATAACAAAAACCTCGTTTATATCATCAGGCACGCCACCCCCAGAAAACGTTTTTATAAAACTCTCTTTTGCAGCCTCAGCAACCCCTCTTCCGTGGTATATATTAACAATCTCTGTAGCTAATCTCATCTTAGAATCCCTAGGGTTCTTCTCTTTAAGAATATTCTCAATCTCCCCCATACTCAATCTAGTACAGTCTATAAAAAGCTGCCTCATATTCTCGTCTGGTTGCGACATAATCCCTCCAAACATCTTATCCCCGTCAGCATCAAGAAACACGCCTGTTCCCAAAGACTTGGACATCATCTTTTCACCAGTCTTTGGATTTTCCAACAAAGTTGTTATGAAAACAAACTTCTCTTTATTTTTTAATTTCCTCAGTAGTGTACGGCCAGCCAGTGCATTAAACTTCTGATCCATTCCACACATCTCTACGTCAACATCCATAGCTACAGAATCATAGCCCTGCATTAGTGGATAAAATAGCTCGTGCAGATATAGTGGTTTCTCCTTTTTTATACGCTCCTGAAACATATCCCTCTCTAACATTTGCTGAACTGTAAAATTTGATGCAAGATTTAACATATCTTCCAAGGTTAAGGCTGCAAGCCAGTCATTGTTGTAAAATATTTTAACTGGGTTATTTGCGTTGTCTACATCAATTACCGGCCTTATTTGGTCTATCCAGGTTTTAACATTATGAAGAACTTCATCTCTTGTTAGTTGTTTTCTGGCAATCTCACCCTTATCTGTGGGATCTCCGATCCTTGCAGTAAAGTCACCGATCAAAAAAATAACCTCATGACCCAATTTTCGAAAATCTTCCAAAATCATATAGTTTGTAGCGTGCCCAAGATGCAAAGAAGTCCCGGTAGCATCTGTACCAATATAAATTCTAAGACGTCTTCCAGAAAGAAGAAGTTCTCTTAATCCTTCCCTTGTTGGCAAAATTTCTTCAACAGAGCGGGTTAAAACCTCATCAATCTTCTGTTTATCTATAACTACCTGTTTCATACATTTCAATTTAGCACAAACAACCATAAAAATACATTCTATGGCCAGAATCAACTATTTATGGTACTTTGTTGTTAATGACAAATAAACACCGCCCACTCAAAAGACACCTAAAAATAAATTCATTTGCCAATCTCCTCAGAGTTGCCGCTATACTTTTTTTTGTTTCGTGTGGCACTATAATTTTATGGATCTCAACACTTCAAATCCCAGACTTTAAGGGTTTAACGGAAAGAAAAATTTCTGAATCAACAAAAATTTACGACCGAACAGGAACGGTTTTGCTTTATGATATACATCAAAACGTTACGCGGAAAGTGGTTTCTTACGGCGATATTTCTCCATATCTAAGAAACGCAACGGTCGCAATCGAAGACAGTAATTTTTACAACCATTTCGGCATCGAACCAATATCAATGATTCGTTCAACATTAATTAACCTTGAGTCTGGGTCTTTAAAACAGGGTGGGTCAACAATTACCCAACAGGTTATTAAAAATGCGCTATTGACATCAGATAAATCGTTTACTCGAAAAATTAAAGAGATAATTCTGGCTCTAAAATTAGAAAGAGCTATGTCGAAAGAAGAAATTCTAACATTGTATTTGAATGAAATACCCTACGGCGGTTCTATTTATGGGGCCGAAGACGCTAGTCAAAAATTCTTTGGAGTTGATGCAAAAGAATTATCATTAGCTCAAGCGGCGTATTTGGCCTCTATTCCACAAGCACCAACTTTTTACTCTCCATATGGTAATAATATCAATAAATTGGCCGAAAGAAAAAATCTTGTTTTAGATCGAATGATTCAACTTGGCCTTATCGACAAAAAAGAAGGAGAATCTGCAAAAAGGGAAGCTGTTACATTTCTAGCAAAAAACGACGGTGGTATCAAAGCACCACATTTTGTGGAGTTTGTTAAATCATATTTGGAAAATAAATATGGGGAGGATTACTTAGAAACAAAAGGGTTAAAGGTGACAACCACCCTTGATTGGAGCCTGGAACAGAAGGCGGAAGAAATTGTAAAAAAATATGCACTCGAAAACGAAAGGAAATTTAGTGCTAAGAATGCGGGGATGACAGCAATTGATCCAAAAACTGGTCAAATTTTGGTTATGGTCGGTTCCAGAGACTACTTTGATGTTGAAAACCAAGGAAACTTCAATATAACCATTGCCCATAGACAACCTGGATCTTCTTTTAAACCATTCGTTTACGCAACTGCATTTAATAAGGGGTATCTTCCTGAAACAGTACTACTTGATCTACGAACTCAGTTCCAAACAACTTGTTCATCAGAAGGTAAACCCCTATTACCTTCTGTAAAAGAATCTGACTGTTATATGCCGGTCAATAATGATGGAAAATACCGTGGTCCTATTTCGTTGCGCGACGCATTGGCACAATCGATAAACATACCAGCAACCGGGCTCGATGATCCTATGAGATATGGTCTCACACTTGTGCTGGGTGGAGGTGAGGTATCCCTCCTTGATATGACAAGCGCTTACTCTGTATTCGCTAATAATGGCATTAGGAATCCCTACAAAGCAGTTCTTAAAATAGAAGACAATTCTGGTCAAACTATCGAGGAATACTCTAAAGAAGAGGCACGTGTTCTGCCAGAAAACACTGCAAAAATGATAAACAGTATTTTATCAGACAAAATAGCTCGGGCACCACTTTACGGCCAAAATTCTATTCTTGAAATACCAGGAAGAGATGTCGCAGTTAAAACAGGAACAACAAATGACTACCATGACGCTTGGGCTGTAGGCTATTTACCAAATCTTGCACTAGGTGTGTGGGCTGGCAACAATGACAATACACCCATGGAAAAGAAGGTAGCTGGATTTATCGCCATACCAATGTGGAGTGAATTTTTACATGAGGCAGTTAAAACATTACCAATTGAAAACTTCACAAAGCCAGATGAAAACAATCTTGGTAATGTAAAACCAGTATTGCAGGGATTGTGGCAAGGTAATCAAAGTTATGTTGTAGATAAAATCTCAGGTAAGTTGGCGACTGAGTATACCCCAAAAGAAACAAAAGAAACACGGGTTGTAAAACAGGTTCATTCAATATTATATTGGGTAAACAAAGATGATCCCACAGGACCAGTGCCAACAAATCCAACCAATGATCCACAATTTAACCTATGGGAGTCATCAGTACAAAAATGGATCAGAGACACCGATATGGTTAATGAATCGCCAACTATTATACCCAAAACCTTTGATGATATACACAAACCTGAATTCATGCCTAAAGTAACAATTATTAGTCCGCTCACCACACAAGTTTATAAAAAAGACGAACGCATCACAATTAATATTTTTACTACTGGTAAATATCCGATTTCATCTGTTGATTATTTCTTAAACAACATTTACCTTGGATCAACAAAAAATCCGCCTTTTGATTTTTATTTTATACCATCCGATGACATAAACATTAATAACAACACCCTCCGTGCAATTGTTTATGATTCAGTATCAAATAAAGCCGAGACTGAATCAATTATTAATATTTCTATCTAATATCTATAACTACACTACCTTCACCCTCTTTTGTTTGAATAATTTCCAGAATTTTTTTCTTTTTAATAAATATCTCACCCTTAGTTGAAGAGTCACACTTAATGTAAACAACGTGATTCTTAAGAGATATATTTTTTACATCTATTTTTTCTTGTACTGCAGTCCAAATAGCATCAGCCACCAAATAACGTGTTTTTTCATCCGGAATTCCTAAATTTTTAAATCGTTCAAGAAAAGAACTAATCTTCTCCATTTGTTTTAGTTATTCATGGGCATAACCAAATAAAGAAAAGTTTTATCTCCAATACCTCTAATAATCAGAGGCTTATTTGATCCATTGAAAATAAGGTGGATACTGTCCTCAGAAATTGACTGCAAACTATCCAAGATATATCTCGCGTTTAAATTTACATCAACAGTCTCACCCTCTACTGTTCCAGGAACCCTTGTTGAACTTTCCCCACGATCTTGGTTTCTGGAACTTATTTCAAAAAGAGAATCTTCAGGAATAACTTTAATATTTATCTGATTAAACTTATCAGAAAATATATTTGACACTTTAATTGAATCAATTAAATCTTTTTTTAGCACAACTACTTCTGTTTTCTTTTCCTTGGGAATTATTTGCTTGTAATCAGGAAAAATTCCGCCGACAACCCTTGAAGTAAAGTATATAAACGGTGAAATGATCGATATTTGATTCTTATTAAAATACACATCAAGAATATCTTTACTTTGATCAAAAATTCTTGCTACTTCAATTGCATTTCTGAAAGGTAAAACAATAGACATTTTTTGATCTTTAATCTGACCTGTAATTCTCTTTTCTGCAAGCCTGAAAGAATCTGTAGAAACAAAAAAAAGATCATCATTTTCAGTATAAATATACACGGACGATATCTCTGGTTTCATGTCAGAAAGTGAAGCGGCATAAATAACTGATTTAATACCCAAAACAAGTTTATTGGCCTCAATGGAGACTACCCCATCTTTATCAATTTGCGGAATTGTTGGAAAGTCATCGACTGAAAAACTTTTTATAACTGTGGAATTTCTTGGTGTTGAAAGCGATAAATTATTATTAATTAACTCCATTTTTATTGTTTGGCCATCTGAAAAACCAGATAAAAAAGCATTCAAAATATCTGCAGGTAAAGCTGTTGATCCTGACTTTTCTACGCGCGCTGGAACTTTAATCTCTAAGCCAACATCAAGGTTTGTGGCCCTAAGAATAATATTTTTATCCTTTGCTTCTAAAAGTATTGATTCTAAAATTGGTAAAGAAAGATTTTTGGACGCTATTTTACCAATTTGTGAGACAGCCTCTCTAAGTTTATCTTTTGAACATTCAACTTTCATATAGTTAATAAGTATTTATGATTAGATATTTATTATTTTTATTATTAGTACTGTGATTATGTGAATAACTATATTTAACCCTTATTTTTTAGTTTACTTTAATTTTTTTGTTGTGGGAAAGTGGTCGGCCTAATTGAATATAAAACGGTGTTGAATTTTACTAATATATTTAATTCACATTTCATACACATTCTTTTCCACATTATATTAACAACTATTAAATTTGATCATCACAAATAGCAGCTCCTGCGACAGCTTGTCCACTATAAATTACATTTTTTATGTGCTCTATCTCTTGTTCTATTGCAGGACTGTTTTTAATATCATTTTTAATTTTTTCACAAGCATGAATCACTGTTGTATGATCTCTCCCCCCAAGTTTTTGGCCGATATAAGGATATGATGTATTAAAGTCTTGTCTTAAAATATACATGGCGATTTGTCGTGGCTTAACCACCTCTTTTCTTCTTGTTTTTTCATATAGTGTTTTTTCATCAATGTTGTAGAAATCACAAACAGCTTTGATAACATCTTTTATTGAGACTGTTTTCTTTTGTTTTGAGCTGTTTTTTACCAATTGTTTGATCTCATTAATGCTTAGTTCTTTATTTTTTAATTGCGACTGACAAATAATTGTGTTTAGTATTCCTTCAAGTTCCCTTATATTATCAGATATATTTGCAGCAATAAATTCTACAGTTTCGTCCGGTAAGTAAAATCCACCCATTTTTAATTTTGACCTTAAGATTGCAACTCGAGACTCATATTCAGGTTTTGATACTTCTATAACCATTCCCCCTTCAAATCTCGAACGCAGACGATCTTCAAGATTTGAAATTTGTCTTGGTGGTTTGTCTGAGGAAAAAACAACTTGTTTGTTATTCTCGTACAAACTATTAAATAAATGAAAAAGCTCCTCTTGAAATTTGTCTTTTTGTGAGAAAAATTGAATATCGTCCATTATAAGCAAATCGTATTTCTTATATTTTTCTTTAAAAAGATGAACAGAGTTATTTCTTATAGAATCGACAAATTCTGAGCCATACTTATCTGAGGTTAAGTAAAAAACTTTTTTACCGGCGACATTTTTTATATAATTTCCTATAGACTGAATCAGGTGAGTTTTTCCAAGCCCTGATCCCCCATAAATATATAAAGGGTTGTAGGTTGTCCCAAGGTTTTTAATAACAGCTTGAGATGCGGCGTGTGCTAATTCATTAAAAGAACCAACGATAAAAGAATCAAAAACATATTTGGGGTTTAAGTTATCTTCTTTATTTATATAGAGCTCATTTAATTTAAGTTGATTGTTTATTAATGGTTTTTGAATCTGTTGCTGCTTATTTTCTTTTTCACGATCTCCCTCTTTTTGGATTATATATTCAATACCACGAATATTTGGGGAAATATTTCTTACAGCTTTCATGATAAATTTGTGGTATTTATTTAACAACCAATCCTTAACAAAAGCGCTTGGAACAGAAAGATAAACAACCCCATCTTCTTGTCTAGTAATGTGAGTATTTTTAAACCAAGTGCTAAAATTAGCTCGAGAAATTCCTAACTCAATTTCAATTATCGCATCGTCCCACAGTTTTTTGTTATCCAGCATGATGTTAATTTTAGGAGTAAGTTAATACATTGTAGCCCTTTTTTAAAAATATACCATATTACTAAAACATAGGGCGAACTATAATATCC
>JACQCV010000028.1 GCA_016201465.1 Candidatus Vogelbacteria bacterium
CTAAGAGCTTAATCTGATAGTCTCCAATCAAGGAAATAATTAAACCAATAACTTGAGCTACCTCAATAACAGTTTTTTCATTTTTAAAAAACATTATTTTCTCTAAAGCAACAATTTCTGGTTGGTACTCTAAGATAATGGTTGTCAAATTAAGTTTTAACTGCTTAAATCTTTCTAATTTGGGCAATTTATTGCTAGTCGAGATTAAATCACATTTAATAAACCGAGTCTTTCTTTCGGTTTTTTCGATTAAAGCATAGCCTAATTTGGCAATTCCCGGATCGAGGCCTAGGATGATCATTAGATTAAGTTTATAAAGTTTATAAAGTTTGTAAAGTTTATAAAGTATAACTACTCCCGCGGCTGTCATTCCGGTCCCGCCTTGCGGGGCGGAATCCAGGATTTAAAGCGAATTCGAGATAGATATTAAGCTATTAATAACTATTTCATAAACTATTAATAAAGCCTTGATTTCTGTTTTTTGGGGTGGCGACTTTAGATTCTCGAAAGAATCTTTGTACTCATCTCTGATGTTCCTAGGATCATTTCGGGACTATCATTGAGTGAGGCCAAGTCGGTTGTTCTCCAGCCAGCTATCAAGGTTTCCTTAACCGCATTTTCGATGGCACCCGCACCATTTACTGCTCCAATATGACGAAGCATCATAGCGGCAGTTAAAATTCGGCCAATTGGATTGGCTTTGTCTTGTCCGGCAAGATCTGGTGCCGTTCCAGCACCACTTTCAAACATCGCAGCTCCAGTGTCTGGGTTGATAGCTGATGAACACATTATTCCCATACTACCTAAAGCGGCGGCGGCACCATCTGAAAGAATGTCACCATGCTCGTTTCCACAGACGATAACCCCGTGAAGTTTTGCTGGAGTAAATAAAAGAGCATTGGCGGAATCTACAAGTTGATGAGTCAATGGGACGTCAGGAAATTCTTCCTGACCAATACGAGTAGCGATTTTTCTCCAAAAATCATAACGGTTCATGACATTGGATTTATCTATAGAAATTACTGGAAGCCCCTTTGTTCTGGCGTAAGTAAAAGCTGCTCGAAAATATTTTTCTACCGTCTCTCTTTTGAAATAAGATAATTCAGTTACCATATCTTCCTTGCCCGTAACATCTTTTTTAGATTTAATCCCGAGTTTGAGACATGTTTCGTCATTTATCTGATCAATGAAATCAAGGGTTCCAAAGTAGCTATCTTCCAAAAGAAATCTAATCCAGTGTTGCTCAACACCTTCGTCAGGAATTGTTTCCGGTTTTACTTTCGCTAGATGTGCCAAGACTTTGTAATAAATCATTGGCCGAAAATTTAGGAGTAATCCCATTTTTTTTCTAATTTTTAAAAGAGCTCTGGCTTCGGGTTTCATCTCGGGTTTTTTAACGCCGATCGTTTTATCGTTCTCGAAGTCTCCAACTCCACCAAAAAAGATTGTTCCGATTTCGATCGCCTTTTCAAGTGAACTTTCTGGAAGTGTATCCCCGTATTGATGATAGGCATTCCAGCCCATTGGTGTTTCTTCATACACAATTTCGATGTCATCTTTTTTGGCGGCTTTTTGAGCAATCAAACAGGCAAATGACATCATCTCCGGACCTGAACCATCACCAGTTACTAAAGCAATTATTTTCCGTCTCATATTTCTCCTTTTCAATGTTCTTGATTAACATGATGACCTTTATGGTCAACACACGATGATAATATCACCACAGAAAAAACTACCATTGATCTTATATTTTGTAAAATAAATAGCCGCCTTTTTAGGGGTCGGTGGACTATAGGTTTTTTTTGTAAGCCCTCGCGCCTGTCATTCCGGGCTTGCTATTGGGGTCTATATCCCGCATCAAGTGCGGGATGACAGTGGGGTCCCTCTAGACCGGTTGACTTTCATACTCCGTAATCTTGTCCTCATACTGGAGGGTCAGCAGGATGTCGTCTAATCCGTTCATCAAGCAATGACGGCGATGCGGATCAACTTTGAAAGGAAAATAAAGTCCATGGTCTAACCGGACTGTTTTTGTCTCCAGGTTTATCTCGAGACGAAAGCCCGACTCTTCACGAGCTGTCTCAAAAAGTCTTCCCACTATTTCATCAGAAAGCGTTATCGGCAGTATTCCGTTTTTGAAGCAGTTGTTGTAAAAAATGTCGGCAAAAGACGGAGCAATAATCGCTTTAATCCCATAATCTAACAAGGACCAGACGGCATGTTCTCGTGATGAGCCGCATCCAAAGTTGGTTCTTGTTAATAATATGGATGCGCCTTTATACTGCTCGGCATTCATTTCAAAGGCCGGATTAAGAGTACCATCTTCCAAAAACCGCCAGTCGAAAAAGAGGAAGGGGCCAAACCCACTCCGTTCAATCCTTTTTAAGAACTGTTTGGGAACAATCTGGTCGGTATCGACATTTGACATATCCAAAACCGTAACCAGGCCATTGTGTATCGTAAACTTTTCC
>JACQCV010000026.1 GCA_016201465.1 Candidatus Vogelbacteria bacterium
ACCGAGAAAGTATCGTCAATTTTTGCAGTCCGTATTATTTAGTCCGCTTGTACCTTGTAGTTAATTCCTTATACACAAATTTATCATAATCCAGATCTGGATCCTCTTTTTTTAGACGCTTATACTTTTCATAAATCGTTTCTTCGGCAATATTTTCTCTCTTAAGCAGAGCCAGAATCTCAGGCAGCTCATCGTATTTATCACATTGATTATTGTAATTCACCTGGGCTTTCTTAAAATTACCAGCTCGTAAATCTTGCACTATCCAATCCACCCACGGGATTGGCTCGCCTCTTTTTTTATCTCCTATATTTTTTTCTCTTTGTAATCCATCAAGCTCATCAGCGATCTTATTAAGCCTCTCCTGCTCTTTTATTTCGGCTGATTTAATTCTCTCCATAAACCAAAAACTAAATTATTTTATTAAACAATTTCAACCTAGATCTCACCGCGTCTTCTGTCGCCTGTGACGACTTTTTTAAAATTTTATATGGCGCGACTTCGTTTGGATCCCCCTCGAGCAAACTTTGCTTAAGGGCATCCCGCCAAGCAATCCTAATTTCGGTATTTATGTGGACAACCGAAAGACCGGCATCAATGCCTTTTGTAAAATTCTCATCTGTGAGTCCCGAGCCGCCGTGTAAAACAAGCGGAAGATTTAGCACCGACTTAATTTCTAGGAGTCTTTGAATGTTGAGGTCCGGATCGTGTGTCGACTTTAGCGCGCCATGGATACTGCCAATAGCTGGTGAAAATAGGTCGATGCCTGTTTCTGCAACAAACCCTTTCGCATCCTCCAATGTTGTTAATTTTGCCTCGCCAACTGCGGCGCCAATAGGGATCTCATCCAAAATTTTCGACGAGCTACCAATATATCCAAGCTCACCCTCAATTAAAATGTCTCTCTCCTCTCTTTTGCCGACTGTGTGAGCATAATCTACACACTGTTTAGTAATTTTAATATTTTCCTCAAACGACAACTTAGCCCCATCAAAAATAACAGAATCAAAACCAAGATCTATCGCCTCCTTTACTCGTTCTAATGAATAGGTGTGATCGGCGTTTATGAAAATAGGATAATTAAATTCTTCCCGAATGCTTTTAACCAAGAGCACCGCCTGAGTCACACCTATAAAATCCCTCTCGCCTTCAGATACTCCAATAATTACCGGCACATTCAAACTCTTAGCAGCGCGGAATATCGCCCATAACTGATCGATAGTTGATATATTAAAATGCCCAACAGCCGTCTTTGTCACTTCGGCTTTTTTAATTACTCCTCTTAATGTCATGGACCTATTATACTAGGTTAAATTCTATCAACAAAGCCTATCCTAACTTCTGACGAATTTTATCTATATCTTCGTCTGATGGCATCACGTTTCCCAGATCAATATTAAAAATCTTCAAAAAGTCAATATTTTGTGGAATAAGCTTTCTCTGGTTTGAACCTGGATCAATGGATTTTTTAGTATCGTCCTCAACTTTTTTAAAAGGAAGCTTTACAATCTCTTTAATAATGGCCTTCCAGTCAGAATTTTCAAAAACATTGTAAATTCCTGAGACATCTCCTTTCTTCTTCACCCGTCCGGCCATCAATTCATTTACAGTTCGCAAAACTACCTCCATGGCGTAACCTGGATATCATCAGTAAACATCATCTGTCCCAACTCTAGATATGTTGGTCCAAGCGACGTCTCACCATGATTGGTAATATATGGATGCTCGCGATGAATTATAGAATTATCATAAAAATCCTTTTCCATCGTGATAACACCATCATCTGAAGTTGACTGCCGTCTAAGCAGATCTTTCAACCTGTTAACTGAAAAAATCTTGCTAGCTAGTCCAGGACTCTCTCTTTTTAAGTATTCAAAATACTTGATAAAAAACAGATCGGGCAGTTTTGGAAAATGCCCCGAAGGCGTGGCATCCATATCTAACGCAGAAGCATCCCTCGCGTCGACCTCAACAAACAAACCGTTAAATTTAGCCTCGTCAACAGCCTCGTGCATAAGTTGACTATAATGTCCTTCACGCCACTTTGGATCACCCCAAAGTTCATCCAAGGTTTCTCCCAAATGCGAGCTCAGGATTCCTTCAATTGAAATAACCTTTGCATAACTATTTACTCGTCTCAGATAAAAACCGTGATTCTCTTGCCAGTCGGGGTTATGAGTATACCCACGGACAAACAAATCGACGCCGCCAGGCAATCGAAAGTAATGTACTGGATCGTCCACCTCCAAATCATTCTCTGTATCTCCAAACTTTTTTCTAATATTATCTAAATGACTGTACTCAACTTTCATTATTGCCAATGTGTTTTTATCAAGAGCCTCCTCAAGCTCCCTTGGTAAACCATTGGGATAAATATCACGAAAATCAGAAGATGTTACACCGCTTTTCTTATCAATCAAAACCCCAGGCTTATTGGTTAAATATTCTGCGATCACTCGATCTTTTTTAATATCTGTCCGCTCCCCTTTTTCGTTAACACCGAGGGCCGATGTCTCTCCACTCGACAAACCAAGTGCCTCTAAAATAATTGCCGCCCGTATTTCTAACCTATCCGGCACCTTACCAGCTTCTTTATATAACCTTTCCGCGACCTTAAACCAGTGGTTTTCCCCAAGTGGTTTATACTCTTTTATAGATTCTTTATTCATTATTTTATGAAACAATAATACTCCAAATATGATATAGTATCTAGTATTAGAAGCACGAAATAAAGAAATGAAAAAATTTGATTTTGTATCAATTGGTGATATTGTTACTGACGCATTTATAAGGTTGGCCGCAGCATCAGGCGCGGATACGCATAAAGATGACTATAAACATCGAGAGGAACTTTGCATAAGTTTTGGCGATAAAATTCCCTACGAGTTTGTGAAGGTTGTATATGCTGTTGGAAATTCCACTAACGCCGCAATTGCAGCCGCAAGACTTGGTTTAAATTCCGCTAACATTACAAATCAAGGCCAAGATGAGGTTGGTGCAAAAAATCTAGCCACACTCAAGGCAGATAATGTGGCGACAGATTATGTGATCTCACACGACGGCATGATCAGCAACTATCACTACGTACTTTGGTTTGGAACTGAAAGAACGATATTGGTTAAACACGAAGCTTATCCATACACAATGCCGGCAGATTTCACAACAAACTGGCTCTATCTGAGTTCGCTCGGTGGAACCTCCGGAGAATTCCACGACGATATAATAAAGTATATCGAAGCGCATCCCGAAATTAATCTAGCTTTCCAGCCAGGCACATTCCAAATAACACTTGGATACGATCGTCTCAAAAAGATTTATGAAAGATCAAACATTTTTTTCTGTAACAAAGAGGAGTCACAACTTATACTCAAGACCGAAGAACAAGATATAAAAAAATTACTGACATCCATGCAAGCAAGCGGACCAAAAGTTGTTGTGATCACAGACGGTCCAAATGGTGCATACTCGTATGACGGCAATAAATTCTATAGCATACCACTCTATCCTGATATAGCGCCGCCATATGATAGAACCGGAGCCGGAGATGCCTACGCCTCAACCATCGTCTCCGCGCTGGCACTCGGTAAACCCCTCGAAGAGGCTCTGCTTTGGGGTCCCATAAATTCCATGTTCGTAGTACAAAAAATTGGGGCAACAGAAGGCTTACTCCATAAACAGGAACTTGAAAAGTGTTTAACCGATGCACCGATAGATTACAAGTTGAAAGAAATTTAGTGCCTCACAAAAACTTTTATAAATTCAAAGCCAGAGACAACTACGAACTTGGTCTTTTGATGGGCACGCAATTTAAAAAAGAGACTGAAACCGCTTTAAAAATTGCCAAAGAAAATTTAGAAGATTTTAAATTAAAAACAAGTAGAGCGAATAAATTTTTGGAATTTAACCAAAGATACTTTCCTGAATATATCGAAGAGTTGAGTGGATACGCAAAAGGCGCTAACGTAGATTTTTTTGATATTTTTGCGTTAAGTTTAGAAGACGAGGTTGACCAAGATTATCCACACTCCGCCAACAAACAGACAAACGAGAAGTGTACAACGCTTATAACCAACAACGGCAAACTATTTGCGCACAACGAAGATTGGGATAAAGGATCTGAAGAAAAAATATCAATCGTGGAAAAGATCGTTGGTGATCTGTCAGTTTTTGAACTTTTTTATACAAACACACTGGGAGGTAACTCTGTCAGCATAAATTCTAACGGATTTATCATTGGAATCAACTCAATGGTTTCTAATGATGTGGTTACCGGTGTATCTAAAAATTTTATAGCCAGATGGCTATCTGAAACAAAGAACCCTGATTCGGATATATTGAAATTAAAATCTATACCTCGCGCACAGGGGCATAATACAAACATTATAGACAAAAATGGTAATATGTGGAATATTGAATACACTTCCCACAATATCATCTCTTCAAAACCTGAATCTCCATTTTGCCACAGCAACCATTACCTCAGTGATTTAAAAAGGTTTGAGGCCAATACAAACGAAAATGGCACATTCGACCGATACCATACTGCTGTTACAAAGATTCGGCCCCAAATGACCACAGAAGAAGCCATGACTTTAATGAACGATCAATCATACGGAGAAAAGAAAAGCATCATGAACGAGCGCACAATCGCAAAAATTATCGTAGATGTTGAAAATAAACTAGCCAAAATCTGGCTACTTCGAGAAGATGAGCTTGGATTTGTGGATTATGACCTATCAAATTACTTTTCCTGAACTTCTTTTCTTTGGCAATATTTTCTGATTGGGTAACAACATCACTCATATCAAATTTCTCTGGTCTAGATTTAATTCTTTCCTTCATTTATTATTTTCAAAATCCTTGGCAGATATCCCAGCCTGTCTAATAAGTTTGCCAATCAGGTTACCGGAAATATCTCCACCATGTGGATTTGGCACAACCACACAAAGACTATCCTTTGTCATGTATTCATGTTTCCCTCCGCTGAATGGACCAAAAAATCCAAAGTTTTTTAATCTACGGACCAATTCGCGTGTAGACAGCGGCTTTGGCATAAAAATCCTTAAATTCAGAGCCCAGAACGCTTGGCTTCTTACCTTTATAAATCGATAAAAGTAAGTGTTCCTCAAGGATCTCCGCCAATTCGCCACGAACCCCCTCCAAAGTTCTGGCCTGAGAAAAAACCCCTTTTACGTTGTCTATCCAACCAACCCAAACCTTAAGATCTCCGTCAAACTCATATTGAGCCTGCTTCAGACGATTTTCGACATATTGTTCTATAAGCAATTTCATATAAAATGGACTACCAACTTTTTTAACGACTGACAACCCTCTTCACCGCTTCCATTATCGATTTCACACCCATGCCGTAGTGTTCGATAAGTTCTTCGGGTTTACCGGACTGGCCAAATTGATCTTTGACACCAATAAATTCCATCGGCACTGGGTAATTTTGCGCAAAAACTTCAGCAACCGCCGAACCCATACCTCCCACCACCTGGTGTTCTTCACATGTAACAACCCGACCCGCTTTCTTCGCTACCGCGACGACTGCATCTATATCTAGAGGCTTAATCGTATGCAAATTTAAAACTAAAACTTGTATCCCTTCAGCCTCCAAACTTTTGGCGGCGACTAGAGAATTATAGACAAGTGGCCCACAAGCGATGATCCCAACTTGTGGCTTCTCAGAGTTCCAAAGTAAATTGGCTTTACCAAATTCAAATGGTGAATCAACTGTCGTAACAACCGGCGTCTTCTCACGCGCCAAGCGAATGTAAATTGGCCCATCATTTTTAGCTGCGGCCAGTGTCACCTTCCTGGCCTCAATCGAATCAGCCGGCACAACAACTCTCATTCGTGGTAATGCCCGCATGATAGCGATATCCTCAAGCGCTTGGTGTGATCCGCCATCGGGACCAACAGAGACACCGGCATGCGAACCGACAATCTTAACGTTCCGATTGTTGTAGCAAATCGTAGTCCTGATCTGTTCCCAATTTCTTCCAGGAGAAAACACAGCATACGAAGAAAGGAATGGAATCTTTCCCACCGCCGCCACGCCCGAGGCTGTCGCCGCCAGATTCTGCTCGGCTACACCAATCTCGATATATCGCTTTGGGAATTTTTCCGCAAAAGCTAGCATCTTTGTTGACTCAGTTAAATCTGCACAAAGTCCAACAACCCTCTCATCCTCAACCCCGGCCTGAAGCAACCCTTCGCCAAATCCATTACGAATAGGCACCTTCTCCACATCAGTATCAAACAATTTCGGATTTAATTTTTGTGATTCGTTTATCATTCAGAATTTTATAATTCAAATTTATACCTCTTTTTTCCCGGAAGACGATCATCTAAAAGTTTTTCCATCTCCGGATACTGATGAAGTTTATCCCCATCGGTTAACAGTGCATGTCTGGCCACATCAGGTTTCCCAGCCTTCAAGGCTCGTATGACTCTATCTAAAACTGTAGAGTACGAGCCGTCTAAACTCAATTGATAATTATATTTCTTTGCCAGTTCAACAACTTCATTAACAAAACCTGCCCACTCCGCCCGAGCAGCCTTACTCTGAGGATTCCTACTGGCAAATTCTTCTAAATCCCTCTCTTCTTTCTCGCCATATACGAGTCCAATTCCTTGCTCATTTTTTGGCTCCCCTTCGTTCATTGTTTTTATTTATATAATAAACTACCCAAGAATATTCTTTTTAAAAATTTCCCTATCTTCACCTCGTACAGAGTGGTCATCTAAGACATAGGCAACCAAACCTTGATATCCACCCGTACTAATCTTTTTACCAGCCCTAACGTCCCCTGCTAGTTGTATGAATCGTTCTGAAAATCCTGGCCCTGTTCCAGGCTTAGTCGCAGAATCTTCAAATAATAGAGCGACGGCCTCTCTTAGTCTTTTAATATTTTCAGCAATCTTTTCCTCACTCTCTCCCATAAAACGAATCGCCACTGGTTCATATGGTCTATCATCTTTTTTTTCAAACTTTTCTTTCATTTTAATATTATTGATGCTCACTAATAATTTTCCCTCCCAAAGTCCTAAGCTCATCTAGCGCGATCTTGCCCTCCTCTTTATTTGGCGGCTTGCCGTGCCATTCAAAATGCTTCTCGGCGAAGCTCACGCCCTTGCCCGGAATATTGTGCAAAATTATAACCGTAGGCTTTTCAAAAATTGCCTTAGCTTCTTCGACAGCACTAACAATCTCTTCGAAATCATGACCATCTATCTCCAGAACGTGCCAATTGAAAGCGCGCCATTTATCCGCAAGCGGTTCAAGCGGCATAACATCCTCGGTAAATCCATCAATCTGAATATTGTTGCGATCAATCAAAGCGATTAGGTTATGCAACTTATTTTTCCCAGCAAGCATAGCTGCCTCCCATGTTAAACCACACTCCTGCTCGCCATCAGAGAGAAACGCGTAGACATACTGCCCGCTCGATTCTTTACCGTCGACACGTAAACCAAGTGCCATACCCACAGCTTGAGCCAAACCGAGACCAAGCGGGCCGGAACTATTCTCAAGCCACGGCATATATTCGCGATGTGGATGGCCTTGCAGCCGACTACCAAACTTTCGCAGAGTCTTCAGCTCGTCTAGCGGGAAATATCCAGCGTGAGCCATAGTGGCATAAAGCACCGGACAAATGTGCCCGTTCGACATAACTAGCCGATCACGCTCCGGCCAACTTGAATTCTTAGGATCGTGTTTCAAAATATGAAAATAGAATGCGGCAAAGACATCCGCCATACCAAGCGGTCCAGCAGTATGACCCGAGCCTGCTTCAACCAACATCTCAATAATGGACTCACGAATCATGTTCGCCTTCTCCTCCAGCTTTTCTATTTTATTATCGTGTAGATGCGGCATTTTATATCGCGAGTAGAAAACAAATTTTAGGCTCCGTTAGCTTCTAATTTATGAGGTTCTCGGATCTCCTTCGCCTGCCCGTCGGCAGACTCGGCCAGACCTCACGAATCAGAACTAACTGTGCTTCGTAAGAAATTTTTTCTCAAGCGTTGACCGTTAATATTATTCCTCCAGTCCTTTTTCAACCGCTTCGGTGACATCTGAAAGATGAGCTAAATCTGAGCGATTTTTCATATAATCATCCCTCGCCTCATCTGGATTACCAGCTTTTAGAGAATTGATAACCCTATGAAGCAATGAATATTCGCCCAAATCATGTGAGACCATCAAGCCATCCAATTTAGCAATAAGTGGCATATATTTCTGCCGTGCACTTTTTGTTTCAGGTCTACTGTTTGCAAAATTTAATAGTGCTTCTTCCTGTTTAGATTCTCTATGTTTTAAGACTTTCTCCATATGCTGCTCTATTTTTTCTGTTTCGCTCATGATTATTTTTCTAATTTACTATTTGATAAACGTCAATTATATAATACTCCTAAACTTCAAAATTGTCTCAGGGATATTCTCGCTTTTAAAAATCGCTGAGCCTATAACTAAATTATCTACCCCAACCTCAATCAATTTCTTGGCATTTTCCAAACTCACTCCTCCGTCGACCTCAATTGTAGCACCAGGATATCTGGCCCGCAAACCCTTAATTTTATCGTAAACCTTCTCATTAAACTGAATACCGTAGGAACCAATTTCGGCAATACCCATAAGCTGCACCACATCTAGTTTATCAATAAAGTTATCTAACACATCGATGGATGTTTCAAGTTTAAGCGCAATACCAACTTGAACCTCTGCCTGCTCTAATTCTTCAATGATATCATTCAAAACTTCTTCACTCGTTGCTTCATAATGCACCAAGACTCGATCCACCCCAGCTTCAATCCACTTGCTCAAATGTTTTTCCGGATGCTTAACCATCAAATGAAGCTCAGCTTTAACTGTGTCGGTTCTCACAAAGTCCAAATACTCCAAATTTTCTGGCTCCTCTTTAAAATCAAAGTACGGCCAACTTTCGTTCTCTGTAAAAAGTCCATCCATGATATCGAACTGGACCCACCTTACAAGATTCTCGACTTGATCAAATTTCTCCTCGACCTCGTCAAAATCTTTTCCAATTATTGCCGGAATTATTTCCATATCTATTGATTTACCAATAAGTCATCTATTTTTCTGATTCTTCGTAGATGTCTCTCATCGCCCGAAAATGGTGTATCAAGCCACACCTTAACAGCGATCGTAGCTTCTTTCTCGCTCATAAATCTTGCACCAAGTGAAAGTATGTTGGAGTCATTGTGCTCTCGACACTTCTTTATAAGCTCAAAATTGCCTCCGTAATACACCGCCGCACGCACATTTGGAAATCTATTCGCCACAATCGCCTCACCTTGCCCTGATCCACCAATAACGATTCCAAAAGACTCCATGGGGTCCTTGGAAACTTCCATTGCAGCTAAAGAAATAAAATCTGGATAATCGTCCTGGTCATCATATTTAAATGCCCCCATATCTTGGATTATAAACCCTCCCGTTTCCAAAAAATCGATCAACTTATTCTTAAGTTCGAACCCTGCATGATCTGAAGCAATATATATTTTCTTCTTCATCATGAGAAATATTGTATCATACCCACCAGATCCTGCTACACACAATGCTTCGCATGATTATTTTTCAATCAAAAAGAAGAAAGTGTAAGTGAAGTTGGCCCT